>JBIQMD010000319.1:0-3107 GCA_044463725.1 Truepera radiovictrix | reverse complement strand
GGGCGATAACGTCCATGTAGCCCTCGACCACCACCACCTCGCCCGTTCGTCGAATGTCGCTACGGGCCTTGTCGAGGGCGTAAAGCAGCTCGCCCTTCTTGAAGATCTCGGACTCCGGGCTGTTGAGATACTTGGGCATCGACCCGTCCATCACGCGCCCTGCGAACCCGACCAACCGCGACAGTCCGTCGCGGATAGGGAACATGATGCGGTCTCTGAACCTGTCGTAGCGCCTACCACGTTCGTTCTCCACGACGAGCCCGAGGGCGACGAGGTCGTCCTCGCGCACCCCTCTTGTCAGGGCGTGTTGTAGAAACCCGTCCCAACCGCTCGGGGCGTAACCAAGCTCGAAGGCGGTGATGGTGTCTGCCGTCAGACCGCGGCCCGTCAGGTAGTCGAGGGGCGCACCGCTGAGGTGCGACCGGAAGTAGTCGAGGGCAAGCTGGTTGATGTCGTACAGGTCGCGCCTGTGGGGCTCGTTGCCCGACCCGAGCGTGACCTCCACCCCGGCGCGCGCACCGAGAAGGCGCATGGCGTCAGGGAAACCAAGCGACTGCGTGCGCATGACGAAGTCGAAGACGTCGCCCTTCGCATGACAGCCGAAGCAGTAGAAGAAACCCCTATCAGTGTGGACGTGGAAGCTTGGGGTCTTCTCGCCGTGGAATGGGCACAGGCCCTTCAGTTGGCCCCTGCCTGCAGGCTTGAGGGCGACGACTTCCCCGATGACGTCGGCGATGTTGAGCCGGTCTTTGATCTGTTCCTTGGCGTCGACGGCCATCTCCCCTTACTCCATCACGTGCCTAGCCGAACGTTACGCCGCGGCGGCTCCTTCGTCAGTCGTGCGCGCCGATCTCGGACGGGTAGAGCGGCAGGTGGCCGAGCGCGATCACGTCATCACGCTCCATACCCTCCGTGAACACGACCATGGTAGCCACGACGGTCGCGCCGATCTGCGTGAGGATGTCGACGAGGCTCGTTAGGGTGCCACCCGTCGAGACCACGTCATCGACGATGGCAACGCGCTTGCCGCGCAACTTGACGACATCGGCGCCGTCTATCACTAGTAGTTGCGGCTTGCCGGTCGTGATCGAGACGACCGTCCTCGTGATGGCGCCGACCATGTAGGCCTTCTGCGTCTTGCGCGCCACCACGTAAGGCAATCCACTCCTGACGCTCATGGCGTGGGCGAGGGGCACGGCCTTCACTTCTGGCGTGACGAGGGTCTGAACGCCGTGAGGGAGGCGCTTGACCAGTTCTTCCGCCGCGGCCTCCGTCAGACTCGTGTCACCAAGCAAGTTGAGGAGCGCGACCGAAACCGCCCCGATGTTCACGACCTGCAGCTCGCGCTCCTGGTCTCCTACGCGAACTCGGTGAGTCTGCATCTTCTAGCCTCCCGCTAGCGCGCCGGTTGGGGCGCCGCATTCAAGCACCCGCTTCGTGGCCGGAATACCTTACCGCAGTGCGCCCCCGCCCACCGCCTGGTCACCTACTGCGGGCGGAACTTCGGCTGGCAACGCCGCACAAGCGCCCCGCGTGACCCGCGCACGACGCGAACGAGGCGCTCCGTGGACTTCAGGGCAAAGGCGGGACGCGTGGTACGTTACGCGGCGTGGACGAAGTACGTCTCAGGCCTGCGTCATTGGCCGCCTACGTTGGCCAGGCGCGCCTGAAGCGCAAGCTCGAGGTCTATCTCGAGGCCGCCCGCGACCGGCGTGAAGCCCTAGATCACGTGCTGCTTTACGGTCCACCTGGCCTTGGCAAGACGACCTTGGCTCACATCATCGCAGCGGAGCTCGGCGTTGGCATCCGTGTGACCTCCGGGCCCGCCATCGAGAAACCGGGCGACCTCGCCGCCATCCTCACGAACTCCCTTGAGCCTGGCGACGTGCTCTTCATAGACGAGATCCACCGCCTAGGGCGCGTGGCGGAGGAGCACCTCTACCCCGCCATGGAAGAGTTCAAGATCGACATCATCCTGGGCCAGGGTCCCGCCGCACGCTCGCTGCGGCTCGAACTGCCGCACTTCACGCTCATCGGTGCGACCACCCGGCCGGGGCTCATCACCGGCCCGCTCAGGAGCCGCTTCGGCATCATCGAGCA
This sequence comes from Truepera radiovictrix, assembly GCA_044463725.1. Lineage (GTDB taxonomy): Bacteria > Deinococcota > Deinococci > Deinococcales > Trueperaceae > JAAYYF01. The sequence goes on along the minus strand of JBIQMD010000319.1, from coordinate 1,007 downwards.
CCTAGATTTCTACTCCGATAGCGACCTAGCAATTTCGGTAAGGCGCGACGCCAACGAGCTCGGTTACCACCTAAGCGACGAGGCAGCGCTCGAGATCGGGCGGCGCGCGCGCGGCACCATGCGCATCGCAAAGCGCCTTCTGCGGCGCGTGCGCGACTACGCGCAGGTGGCAGGCGACGAGACCATCGACATCGACCGCGCCAAGCACGCGCTCACGGCCCTCGACATAGATGATGCCGGCCTCGACCGCCGCGACCGCGCCATCCTCAGCGCGCTGGTCGAGCGCTTCGCGGGCGGCCCAGTCGGCCTAGACACTTTGGCGACCGCCGTTTCAGAGGATCGCGCCACGCTGGAAGAAGTGTATGAGCCGTTCCTCATCCAACGGGGCCTGATCATGCGCACGCAACGCGGCCGTATGGCAACGCCAGCCACCTACCATCACCTCGGCCTCCCGGTCCCGCAGTCCGCCGCAAGCGAGGCGCCACTCTTCGCGCAGGACGCCGAGGGCCAAAGGTGAGCGCAACGTGATCTCGGGCAGCCTCAAGACCTTCCCACTCGGGGACGTGTTCCAGCTCGTGGCCATGAGCCAGAAGTCGGGGATCCTCACGGTGGAACGTGGAGGCGCCAGGGCGCGCGTGTACTTCAGCGTCGGGCGCGTGGCGTACGCCCACCTCAACACCGGCGCTCACTTGGGAGAGATGCTAGTCCGCCTCGACCTTCTTAGCGCCCTCGAGGTGCAAGAGATCCTCATGACCCAGCGGCAAGAGAGCCCAGGCACGCTCCTCGGCCGCATCGCCGTCGACCGCGGCATCCTCACCGACGAGGACCTCGCCATCGCCATCGAAGCGCAGGCCTACGACGTCATCGCGGAGTTGCTCAGTTGGTCGGACGGCGCCTTCGAGTTCGGCGAAGCGGAAGCTAACGCCTCGCAGGCGCCAGTCAGCAACGGCATCGACGCCGCCATGCTACTCATGCGGGTCGTGCATGGCCTTGAGGAGTTCAAGCAG
>JBIQMD010000318.1:0-3108 GCA_044463725.1 Truepera radiovictrix | reverse complement strand
CCGCGTGCTTCCTCCACCGCGGCCTGATCCGGCGCGCCGATACCGAAATGCGGCTATACCGCCTCGTCGTCGTGGACGGCCGCACCAAGCGTAGCGGCGACTACATCGAGCAGATCGGTTACTACGATCCGCGCGAGACCACCAGCGAGAACCTGCGCGTAGACGCCGACCGCGCCAAGCACTGGATGGCGCTGGGCGCCCAACCAACCGACACTGCTCTGCGTCTCCTCGAGAAGACGGGCGTCGAGCTTCCCGCCTCGCTAGAGGCCAAGCGCCGCAGCTCGTTCGTCAAGCGGCAAGAGGCGCAGGCCAAGGCTTAAGGCCTGGCCTTGCGCTAGCGGAGGCGGCATGCCCCTCGACCTGGTCACGTTCGTCCTGCAGAACCTCGTTGCCGAGCCAGAGCATCTGGAGGTCACCTCCACCTCTGACGGTCGCAACGTGCACATCGACGTCACGTGCGCTCCGGACGACGTCGGCCGCATCATCGGCCGCGGTGGCCGCGTCATCAACGCCATCCGGACCTTGGCGCGCGCCGCAGCTGACGGACGCCAGCGCGTAGAAGTCCAGCTGCTGGAGTAGCGGCAAGCGCCTCCGCATGGCTTTGGATCCAACCGCCACCAAGCCGCCACCTCACTACCTGCCCCTTGGAGACCTGGGGCGCACCTTCCAACTCGAGGGTGCGCTGCGTTGGCATCTACCTACCGGCGCCATCGAAGTGGGTGCACCGGCCGCTACCAGCCTAGCCGCGCAAGCGGTGGCCGCCGCCGGCCGCCTATTCGTCACTGGCCTAGGCGACGTGCGCGTGCGCGACCTGCGCTTTCCCACCGCCGGTGGCGCGCTGCTACTACTCGAGGGCGTGCGCGACCGAACCACTGCCCAACGCGTTGTCAACGCGGAAGTATGGCTCAACCCCAGCTTGTTGCCACCTGAACTAGCAGACGAGCTTGCTGCTGCATTGGCCGCACCGAGCGAGGAAGAGGCACTGATCGGGCTCGAGGTGCGCGTAGACGGCGCCCCCATCGGCACCGTCCAGGCCGCAGAATTGAGCGGCCCGAACGATTACGTCGTGGTGGCGTTGCACGCGGGTGGCACGTGCCTCGTGCCTCTAGCGGCGCCGTACGTTGCTCTCGGCGCCCAACCGGCCATCGAGCTGACCGACCCGCCCGCTGGCCTCCTCGACCCCAGCTGAACCGCGGCCGCCGTGCGCTTCACGATCTACACCCTCTTCGCCAACCTGATCGAGCCGTACCTGCAGGAAGCGCTCCTCGGCAAGGCGCTTCGCAACGGCCACTTGAGCGTCGAGTTGCGCGACCTGCGCCGCTTCGCTGGCAACCGCACCAACCGCGTAGACGACGCGCCGTATGGCGGCGGGGCAGGCATGGTCATGCGCGTCGACGTGGCCGCCAAGGCCATCGACGAGCTGCAAGCCGATTCGCCGCCGCCGAACGAGACCATCCTGCTCACGCCTGCAGGCGAGCCTTTGACGCAGGACCTCGTTGAGCACTTCGCTACCTTGCCGCACATCGCCATCATCTCTGGCCGTTACGAGGGCTTCGACGCGCGCGGCGAGGATCTGGTGACCCGCCAAGTGTCGATTGGCGATTACGTGCTCATGGGCGGCGAGCTGCCCGCCCTCGTGCTGCTCGAGGCAACCGCACGCCTCCTGCCGGGCGTGCTAGGCGACGCGGAGAGTCACCGCCAAGAGTCGTTCAGCTCCGGCCTCCTCGACTACCCCGAGTACACCAGGCCGCCGACCTTCAACGACCTGGCCGTGCCTGACGTGCTGCTTTCCGGTCACCACGAGAAGGTGGCCGAGTGGCGGCGGCGCGAGGCGCTCAGGCGCACATTCGAGCGCCGACCCGAACTACTGGAAAGCGCGCCCCTCACGGATGAGGAACGCGCTCTGGTAGCCGAATGGCGCACTAGGCCAGCCATCGAGAGTTAGTCAGTAAGAAACGGTCTTAGTTGCCTGCCGTCACTCGGTCGATCACGAGCTGAGTGATGTCCAGGTCGTCGTCAGCGTAAACCACGATGCGCTGGTTGGCGGCCTCGACGCGGTCGAGTACGACGGTGTAGCCGTTCTCCTTGGCAAGCGCCGTGATGGCGGTGTTCGTCGCCTCCACAGCCGGAGCCGCGGCGGCCTCGATGTCGTTGAGGTAACGGGTCTGCACCGCCTGCAGCGTGGTGCGCAGCGTTGCGTAACGCTCGCTCTCGTCTGCAGTTAGCGTTTGGCCTGCACCGAGCTTGGCCTCGAGCGCAGCGATGCTGTCGGTCAGGCCCTTGACTTCGGTCTGGGCTTGGGCACGGAGCGCCTCGACTGCCTGACCAGCTGGGTGCGCCCGCAGGACGGCCTGCGAGTCCACGAACACGAGCTTGGTTGGGCGCGACTGGGCGCTTAGGGACGACGAGGTCACAACGATGACAACCGCCGCAAGGATGCCTAGGAGGGTGAGTCTTCTCATAGCGGAGGTAACCTTACCACCGAGATGATGAGAAGCCTTGCGAGGCCTTAACCTGTGCTTGAACATCTGCCAACACTCCCCCATGTGCTACTCCAGCTAGCGTGACGGCGCTCTTCGCGGTCTTCGCTGGCGTCCTCGGCAGCCTCATCGGTTCGTTCGGCAACGTCGTCATCTGGCGCTTGCCGCGCAACGAGTCGATCGCCTTCCCCGGCAGCCACTGCCCCAACTGTCAGCACCGCCTCGGCCCACTAGAGCTCGTGCCCATCTTCTCGTGGCTCGCGCTGCGCGGCCGCTGCATGCACTGCGGTGCACGCATCTCGCCGCGCTACCCACTTGTCGAGGCGCTCATGGCCGCACTCTTCATGGTGGTGGCGCTGCGCTGGCCGCCCCTCACGACCGGCCTCGCCTTCCTGCCACTATGGGTCGTCCTCGCCATGCTCGTCATGGCCGCCCTGATCGACATCGATCACTACATCCTGCCCGACGCACTCACCCTGCCCGCGGTTGCGCTAGGGGTGCTGGGGGCCTTCGTGACGGGCGAGGCGACCGACTTACCAACGCCCCTCGCTGCCCTGACTGGCGCGCTGGCTGGCGCTGGCGTGCTAGTGCTCATCAACCGTATCGGCGCACTGGTACTGCGGCGCTT
>JBIQMD010000317.1:0-3155 GCA_044463725.1 Truepera radiovictrix | reverse complement strand
GTCGGGGCGCTCAGGGCCCTTCAGAATGCCTTCTTGCGCGGCCGCGACTACGAGTTCGCCATGGATTGGGGCCGCGTCGCGTGGCAGGCTGGCCGTTACCCTGAGGCCATCACTGCCTTCGAGGCGGCGGCCACCACGGAACGCGGTCGCAAAGAGTTGTGGCCCTTCGTCGACAAGGGACGCCTACTGGTGTTCACCGGCAAGTTGCCGGAGGCGATCGCCGCGTTCAACGCCGCCATCGACGTGTTCGAGGCGACGGACCCTGGCGAGGCGCGGCCGGGGAGCCCGGCATACGTCGAGGCGTACTACCGTTTGGGTGAGGCTTACGAGCAGCTGGGCGAGGTTGATCGCGCCGAGGTCAACTACCGCGCTGCCCGCACGGCTGACCCGAACTACGGGCCAGCCATCCAGGCGCTCGATAGGTTGTCGCGTTCGTTCGAATGAGAGTCCGTGCTGTACTCGCGGTCTCGGTTACTCCCCCGCGGCTATCGCGTACGTGACCGTCACGCTCACCTGCACCGCCAACTGACCACCCGATACCGAGCTTGAGCTGTTTGCGGCCATGCTGTAGCGTACGTCGTACTGCGGAGCTTGGCCGCCGCTGCTCGCTTCGACGATCGAGGTCGGCGCCGTGAGCTTCACGCCGGCGAGGCTAGCTAATTGTTCTGCGCGCCCCATGGCGTCGTGCATTGCGGCGGCACGCGCAGTGGCCATGAGTTCGTCTGGGTTGGCGATGGTGTAGGCTATGCCGCCAACGCTGTTCGCACCTGCCTCGACCGCGGCGGCGAGGAGTTCGCCTACGCTCGCCACGTTGCGCACCATGACCTCGAACTGGTGATCTACGTGATAGCGCTCGCCTTGGGGGTTGCCCTGGTCGTCGAAGATGTCCTGCCGCCAAACGTTGAAGCTGGCAGTGCGGATGTCCAACTCCGCAACGCCTCCCGCCACGAGCGCGGCGCGCACAGCGCTCATGCGCGCGTCTGCGTCGCCTAGTGCGCTCCTTACGGCCTCGTTGGTTACGGACACCCCGACGTTGAGCACCGCCTGGTCTGGTTCGCCGTATGCCACGCCCGTTCCGCTTACAGTTATGCCGCCAGCGGCAGCGTTGCCTGCGCTTTGGGCCATCGCGCTTCCGATCATCATGGCTGCTGCGACTCCTAGAACTAGTAGTACTGAACGCAGGCCGACTGCCGCGTCCCGGCGGGTGTTCTGATTGGTGTCATTGGTGCGCTGCATGTGACGCCTCCCTGGTGGTCAGTGGTTGACCGCCGCCTGTGGCGGACTAGTGCCAGTAGGCCACGCGCGCTGCTGAGTTACGTTTGGCGCGCTTCATGGCTGGTTAATCGCGCCGCCACGTCAGTTGACGAGCTTGGTGCGCTTCGATTGGTAGTCAAGGAGCACGTAACGCCCGATGGTGTGCGGGGTCGTGAAGTACGCCTTCCCTAGCGTCATTGCGCTTACGCGTTGCACGAACGCCACGAGTTCCGGGTCGCGGGCCAACATGAAGGTGTTCACTTGAATGCCGTGGCGCCTGCAGGCATTGACCTCGCGGAGCGTGGCGCCAAGCACGAGCGGGTCGAGGCCGTAAGCGTTGCGGTACAGGCGCCCGTCTGGCAGCGTGATGGCAGACGGCTTGCCGTCCGTGATCATCACGATCTGCTTCATCTCCTTGTTCTGCTGCATCAGGAGGCGTTGCGCGAGTCGCAGGCCTTGCGCCGTGTTCGTGTGGTACGGGCCAACTTGCGCTCTAGCTAGGCGCTCGAGCGGGATCTCTTCCGCGCCATTATGGAAGAGGACGAACTTGACGGTGTCGCCTCTGTACTGCGTGCGGATGAGGTGAGCGAGCGCGAGCGCCACTCGCTTGGCTGGCGTGAAGCGGTCCTCGCCGTAGAGGATCATTGAGTGGCTGCAGTCGAGCATTACGACGGTGGCGGCGGAAGAGTGGTACTCGGACTCCTGGACCATGAGGTCGCCCTCTTGCAGGTCGAGGTGGCCGCTCTCTTGGGTGCGGGCCGCTGCATGTATGAGGGTGGCCGGCACGTCGAGGGTGAGGGTGTCCCCGAACTCGTACTCCTTGCTTGCACCTACCGTCTCGATGCCTGTCGTCGAGAAACGCGTGTCGTGGGCGCCAACGCTCGACCTGCCCGCGCCGCCGAGCACGTCTCTAAGCGTACGGTACCCGAGGAAGTCGATGGCCTTGTCAGTCAGCTCGAACGTTGCGCGTCCTGGGTCGCTGTCCGGCGCTGTGCCGCCACCGTCGCCGAACTCTTGCGATTGGTCGCCCGGTTGCGTTGCCCGCAGGTAGCCTTCCTGCTCTAGGCGGCGCGCTAGCTCCTTGGCGGCCTCGCCGAGTTCGCTCTTCATCCAGTCGCCTGCCTCGAGCGCCGCCTTGATGACTTCCTCGCTTACGAGGTCGTTGTCTATCAGCGCCTGCGCGATAGCGTCGTAGAGGTCCTGGAGGCTCTGTTGGTGGTCAGGGTCTGGGTCGTACGGATTGCGTTCGAACCCTGACTGTAGGAGCCGGTCCTGCAGCATGCGCATGAGGTCGGCCATGTCCAGGTCGTCTAGGCCGCCTTCGTACTTGGAGTACCGGATCACTGCCATGTCTCACCCCTGCCATGCGTGCGGCGCACCAACGCAGCGGCGCTTGTTTCGCCCTCGCGCCCGCCGCGCCGTGTGCGCCGCCCTTGGCGGGTCAGTTCCACTTGACCCTTTGGTTCGACTCTCCGCCTTCCGAGGCGGAGTAACCGAGTTCCTCGCTGCGACCGATGAGCTTGCGGGCATGGAGGCCCTCGAGCACGAACTCGGCAGCAACAAGCTCGAGTTCCTCGCTCGAGCCGTCAGCCTGGCCGCCGCCAGCCTGCGGCTCGCCACCAGCGACCTCGCGCGCTAGCTCAAGCAGGCCAGGTACAGAAGCGAGCTGAAGGTGCCAAGCGCCACTCGCGAGGTGCCCGGGCAGGCGCAGGTTGTTGCCTTCCTCGAAGTGCTCGACCACAGCGGCTGGGTCGAGGCCGCCTGAGCGGCGAGCGTACACCTGGCCGATAGCGCGCCTCACGATCTCGCGCGCGACGGCCTCCGAGCCCTTCAGTTCGCCCTCATACTCGAGTTCGATCTTGCCAGTAACGGCGGGCAGCGCACCGTAGAGGTCCGAGATG
>JBIQMD010000316.1:0-3172 GCA_044463725.1 Truepera radiovictrix | reverse complement strand
GTGGGCCGTGTTGGGGCGCCTGCGCGACCTCACGGTGCTCCTGCCAGGGGCCCGGGCGCGAGAGTCGAAAGTCCCACCTCGGTGTCCAGGTTGCAAACTGTTCAGAACACCTGATATCCTGCACAGCAGTCATGGAACCAGTGCCGCCGTAACCGGAGGCCGAGGCGTCAGAGGAGAGACCTCGTGGAGCCCATTCAGCGCGCGAACGTACCTCAAGCGATAGCTGACCGCATCATCGAGTTGATCGCTCGGGGCGAACTCGGGCTCGGCGACCAGCTCCCCTCGCAGCGTGAACTGGCGAGGCAGCTCGGGGTCGGCGTCTCGTCGGTGCGGGAGTCCCTGCAGTCGTTGACCGCCCTTGGGCTCGTCCAGATGCAGCCGGGCCGCGGTACTTTCGTCAGCGAGTCGTTCGACGGCTTGGCGGGCCGGTACGCCGCGGTCGCACCACTGGCTAGCACCCAGGAACTGCGTGACCTGTTGGAGGCCAGGCAATACCTCGACACCGCCGTGATCGAGATGGCCTGCCGACGCGCCAGTCAAGGCGACCTGGCCGCCATCCGCAGGGCGTTCGAGGACATGCAGGCCGCCGCCGCTGCTGGCGACATGGCGGCCCTCGAGCGCGCTGACCTGGCGTTCCATCTCGGCATAGCCGAAGCGGCCCACAACGACGTGATGGCGCACCTGATCCGTAGCGTCGTGAATCTCATATCCAACCAGATCCACGCCACGCCGTTCTCGCTGGCCGTGATAGACGAGCACGGCCAGGTCCTCGAGGCCCTCGAGGCGCGCGACGTGGCCAAGGCCAAGGAGGCCGTAATGCGGGTCATCGCCAGTTCGGCGAAGCACCTGGTGCCGCCAGAGTTGCCGGCATGAGCCCGGTCACGCTGCCAGCCACCAGACGAGAGGGAGTACCAGTGACGCGATCAAAGACAGGCACGAACCGTGCGCATGGGGGGCGGCGCCAGCCATGATGTACTACTTCGGATACTGCACGTTCCTCAACGAGGCCGAGCAGAAGCATTACCTCCCGCGTGCGGTGCCCGTCACCAAGGGCTACGCGGCGAACAGCAAGGTCGAGTTCCGCGGCCAGGTGGGCAGAACCGACCGGGGCTGGTGCCACATCAACAACGGCCCGGAAGCGCGCGGGGTCAACGCGCACGGGGTCGTGTTCGAGCACCCCGCCGCCGACTTCGAGGTCGACTACGACGGCTTCGAGCGTTACTTCCTCACCGTCTATGGGGAGGACGGCAAGACCTACGACTGCTGGACCTTGCGCCTTTCGGCCCCCTCCGAGCACGTGCGGCCGCCCGACTTCTACTGGGCGCACGTCCCGGCCGGCCTCAAGGCGTGGGAGTTCCCTGACGAAGTTGCTAACCGGGTGCTGGCAGAGTACGAGGCGGCCAAGCCTAGCCTCGACCCTGAGCAGCCACCGTCCTGAACCACTTGGATAGTCCGGACCGCAGGCCGTTGTGGCCACGGCCCGAGTTGATAGGGCAAGTACCCCCCGAAGGAGCACCGAATGGCAACCCCTAGGAGCAAGCAGAAGTTCCTCTTTACGCTGACGGCCGCCTTGCTGGCCGTGGCCTTGCAGCTCACGGCCGTAGTGAGCGCGCAGTCGACGCCGGTGCCGGGGGGCCAACTCAAAGTCGGCTGGAACTACTCAGGCGGCACGTTCGACCCACACAAGGGCATCGTTCACGGACCTGACTACTGGGTGATCAAGCTCGTCTACGACACGCTCGTCGACCTCGACGCCGACCTGAACGTCGTCCCTGAGCTAGCGAGCTCGTGGGACATCTCGGCCGACGGCCTCACCTACACGTTCCACTTAGTGAAGGGCGTCAAGTTCCATAACGGACGCGAGCTGACCTCAGCCGACGTTCGTTACTCCTTCGAGCGCCTCCTCAACCCCGAAACGGGCGCCTCGCGGCGCGCGAACTACGCCGACATCGAGGCCGTGACGACGCCGGACGACTACACCGTGGTCCTCACGCTCAGCCGGCCTAACGCCGTCATGCTCACGCAGTTGACCCAGGCCGCCGCTAGCATCGTTGCGCACGAGGGCGTTACCGAGTACGGCGACCTCAGCCAGCACGAGGCCGGGTCTGGCCCGTTCGTGCTACGGGGCGTGCAGGCCGACAACAGCATCCTCATCGAGAAGAACCCCGACTACTTCATGGCGGGGCTGCCCTACCTCGACAGCATCGTGTTCACCACCGTCGCCGACAACCAAGCGCGCAACACCGCCGTGCGCACGGGCGACCTCGACCTCATCACGCACGTCTCCGACAACTACATCAGCCTCCTCAGGCAGGACGCTAACGTCGTTATCCCCGAGGGAGACGGTTCTTCCGGCCAGTGGTTCTCGTTCATCATGAACCTTCGCCAGCCGCCATTCGACGACCTCAAGGTGCGCCAAGCCATCTCGTACGCGCTGGATCGCGAGCTCCTCGCCCGCGTGAGCCTCGACGGCGAGGGTTTCCCGCTCCTGGGTGGCTCGCTTGCTGCCTGGCACTGGGCGGCGCTCGAGCCTGTCTTCAGCGGCAGCAACATGCAGCGCGCCAAGGAACTCATGGCCGAATCCGGCTACGCCGGCGGCTTCGCGTTCACTCTGCGCGTGTGGTCGCCGCAGCAGTTCGCCGTGCGCGCGGCGCAGATCATCCAGGCGAGCCTGGCTGAACTCAACATCGAGGTGACCATCGACCAGCAGGGCGACTGGGCGACCTACTGGGGCGCCGTCACCGGCGGCACCTACGACGCCACGCTGCAGGGCTTCGGCGGCAACATCGACCCGCACGACTTCCTCTTCGAGGCCTTCCGCGAGGGCGGCGGGCGCAACGTCATGGGTTACGTGAACCCGGTAGTCGATCAACTGCTGGCCGACGGTCTGCGCGTCACCGACCGCAGCGAGCGCAAGGCCATCTACAACGAACTCCAGAGCATCCTCGTCGAGGATTCGCCGCAGGTGTTCATATGGAACCAGAAGCAATCGGAGGCGCACCAGGCTTACGTCAAGGGCTTCTACCACCACATGACCCTCGACCTCTCGGCCCTCATCAAGACCTGGATCTCGAAGTAAGGCTGACGGGCGGCGCAGGTCATGAGCTACGTTCTGCGCCGCCTCATGCTCACCGTTCCCGTGCTGCTCGGGATCACCGTCGCGGTCTTCCTC
>JBIQMD010000315.1:0-3189 GCA_044463725.1 Truepera radiovictrix | reverse complement strand
TCAAGTTCACGCCGCGCAACACGCCGTCGACGAAGCGTGGCTCCGCTGGTCCTGAGCCGAGCCACACCTCGACGTCTGCTTCGGCCAAGAGCCTGATGAACGCACGCTCTGCCGTTAGCACGTCGAAGGCGTCGTGGGCGCCGACCTGGCGCCACCAGCGCCCGAAGATGCCGCGCTGGTAGTTGAATGGCTGGGTCCGCATGTCGAGCATGTTGAGTTCGCCGAGCACGAACAGGCCGCCAACGCGCTCGTCGGGCGACACGAGCAGCGTCCGCGCGCCTTCCTCGGCCGCGGCGATGGCTGCCGCGATCCCCTCCGGCTCGCTGCCGTAAACGACGACGTCGAAGTACGCGACTCCGCCGGTCCCGGGATCGCTCGGGCCTAGCTTCGTCCTGGCCGCGAAGGCCGTGCAAGCGAGGAGCGCGACGAGCACCAAGGCAGTCCGCGCGAACGCCGTGCGCGTCACTACTCTTGCCTCCCGCGCCCGCGCGGCACCAACTCGTCGACGATGGTCGAAACCACCGTCATTGCGGCGTCCGGCCGCGCGAGTTCGGCGCAGTTGGCGCGCATCTCTGCCAAGCGCTCTGGCGCTTCGAGCAAGCGCCTTAGCTTGTGGCCGAGGGTGGCGATGGGCTCGATGCGCACGGCCACGCCATGCTCTAGCAGCACGTTGGCGTTGACTTCCTCCTGCAAGGGGTACGGACTCACGAGCATCAGGGGCAGGCCGGACGCCAGCGCCTCGCTGCTAGTCAGGCCACCCGGTTTGCTCACGAGGATGTCGGCGGCAGCCATGCGGGTCGCCATGTCGTTGACGAGGCCGTTGACCGAGAACGTCACGGGCGCCTGCACGCGTTCGACGTACGAGCGCGCCAGGCTGAGCAGGTCTGGGCTGCGGCCGCACACCACGACGACGTGGAGGGGCCACCTGAAGTCCACGAGCTGGTCGAGTATGCCCTTCAACGTCTCAGCCCCGAGGCCACTAGCGAGGAGGAGCAATACCTCGCGGTCTTGTGGTGCCCCGATCGCGGCGCGCGCCTCAGCGCGAGTGGGTGGGTTCGTGAACGCGGCGCCGATCGGGATGCCGGTTACGCGAATGCGGTGGTCGTTGACCCCGGCGGCCATGAGCTGCGCCCGCACGTCGTCGGAGGCGACGAAGTAGCGCGCGATGCCAGGCTGCAACCAGAAAGCGTGCGCAGCGAAATCGGTGATGACCTCGGCCTGAGGCAGTGAGCGGTGGCGCCGCATGCGGCCAGAGACGATCTCGGCGCCGAGGAAGTGCGTGTGGACCACAACGTCTGGTTTGTAGCGGTCGATGATGCCTGGAACTTCGTAAGACAACAAGCGGGTAACGCGCGCCCGTAGGCGCTGCTGAACGTTCTTGAACTCGCTCGGCCTGCGATCGAGGCGCCTGCCAACCCACTCGACTAGGTCAGGCACCGTCCTGACGAGGTCGAAGTACGCCTGCCGGTACAGACGCCTGAACGGCACTGCGGTGTACTCGAGGAGGTCGACGTGGGTGCTGGCGACGTCTTGGGCGGTGCACGCAGCTTGCAGCGCGTTCGCGGCGGCGACGTGACCGCCACCGATGGAAGCCGACAGGATCAGCACGCGGGGCTGGTCAGTCACGGCCGGAGCATAGCAAGGCAACCGTCAGCCAGCCAACTTGCCTCGACTCTTCCCTCAGACGCCTCAGTTGGACCGGGTGATAGCATCGCGGAGGAGGCTCAGATGCTACGAGTCGGGTTGGCGGTCGCCATCACCTTGTTGTTCCTTGGAAGTTGCGCGCCGACTACGGCGCCCAAGATGCACGACCTGTACGTATACGGCGTAGATGACGCGCGCTACTCGTACTTCTACGGCGAGCCAACGCAGCTCACTTACGCGGGCGAGACGCTGTCCTTGACCGCCTCGGAGGGCGCCGCAGCTAGAGCCCCTCAACAGTTCGAAGTTGCTGGCGTGCTGTTGGCCGACGGCAAGCCGTTCCTCCGCGAGCGACTAGCGCCGCTAGACGTGCCGCCCGTCACCGTCAGCCGCATACCCTTCACCACCGACATGCTCGTTACCGTTGGCAGCAACGTCTCCGAGGTCATCTACTACGACGGCCAGTCGTTCCTGCGCCTCATGCTCGAGGGCGAGGCAGGTACGGTGCAGCGCGTAGTGCCGCGGCCGCGCCTCAACCTGCTGCGTGGCCTAGGTGAGCTCACCACGGCAGAGTCTGACGCCCTCGCGAACGCCTTGAGGGCACGCGGCGGGCCGTTCGCGCTGGCGCTGCTACCGAGCGCCTCGCTGCCGCCGCACCCCGTCGACGGGCTCGGCGAACATCGCCGCACCGGGGTTTACGTGCAGCGCGACATCGCGGTCGACAGTTCCGCCCTCACTACCGCCCCTGAGGAGTTAGCGTGGGACGTGGTAGCGCAAGGCAATCAGGCCGTCGGGTTCACGTCGGCCACTTACCGCATGGTCTCGAACCGCGAGCAGTTGATCTCGCTGTGGCAACGGGCCTACGGCAACCAGCTAAGCGTGCCGGCGGTGCCGGAGCTAGACTTCCGCCGCGAGACCGTCGTTGCACTGTTCCTTGGCACCAAGTCGACTGGCGGTTACGGCGTTCAGGTGATTGACGCGCGAGACGAGCAGGGCGAGCTATACCTCGACGTGCAGTTCACGGAACCCGGCCCTGGCGCCATCACGACGCAGGCGCTCACCAGCCCGTGGTTGATCGTGCGCGTGCAACGCGCCGGCTACTCCGCTGCCTGGCTGCGCGACGACGCCAGCGGCAACCTCGTTGGTGTCGCGCGCGTCGACCAGTGACGCCTTCCGGCCCGCAAGGCGCGTTCAAGTAAGCGCGAGCGGGTCGAACAGCCTGCGGTACTCCTCGTTCGCGTAACGGTCGGTCATGCCCGAGATGTAATCGGTGATGGCGCGTTCCAGGCCGAGGTCCGCCACCTGGCGCGCCACGTCTGGCGGCAGCATGTCCGGCGTTTCGACGTACGCGTGGTAAATGCGCTCCAGCACGAGGTGCGCCTTGCGCGTCATGCGGATGAGCCGGTGGTGGAAGTAGAAGTTGGAGTAGAGGTACTCCTTGAGCAGCGCCAGGTCGCGCGCCATGCCATCGGACGGTCCGAGTAGCTTGCTCGCGGCATTGCGTACGTCAGCCAGCGACTTCACGTCGTGGTCGGCCAAGCGCGCATG
>JBIQMD010000314.1:0-3189 GCA_044463725.1 Truepera radiovictrix | reverse complement strand
AGGTGCGCGGCAGTGCTGGCGAGTACGCCCTCAAGGCCATCTCGTTGGGTGACGCAGAAGTCGGCGCAGTCGTGGCGGCGCCAGCCAGCGACGCAGTCCTCACGCCAGCTGCGGCAGGCACGCCGGATGACGGGGCGGCGGCGGCGGTGGAGGCGCTTGAGGCCGCCGTGCTCGAGCCCGGCCCACCCCCGCCTGCAGGCACACTAGAGTTGGAGCCGAACGATGACCCCAGTCGGGCGATGCGTGTCGTACCTGGTCACGTTTACGTAGGTCGCCTGACGGGCGACAGCGACGACTACTACCGTTTCTTCCTGGCCGATGACCAGTACGTGATCATCGAGGTCGTAGCGCCTAGCGGCAGCCCGCCCATCGACGTGAACCTGGCGGGTAGCGGCTGGGCGGAGTTCCCGCCCGACGCGGGGGAGGCCACCACCCGCATCGAACGCCTCTTCCTCGCTGGTGATCACACCTTCTACCTCAACGCACCGAAGCTCGAGACAGACGGCTACTACCAGCTGAGGATGACCTTGGCTGGCAGCCTCATGCCGCCAGTAGACGCAGAGCCGAACGATAGCCGCGCCACGGCAGCTACGCTGCCAGCCGAGCTGCGCTGGCAGGGCAACGTCGGTGAGTACAGCGACGACGACTACTACCGCCTACCAGTCTTCGAGCAAGCGACGGCCATCGAGGTGACGTTGAGCGGGGCCAGCAGCCGGCTGCGGGTCGAACTGCGCACTGAGGCGGCCAACATCGCCCTCGCCGAATCCGGCGACGCCCAGAGCGGCACCCCGTGGCGCGGCACGCTGCCCGCCGGAGAGCAGGTCTTCCTGCGCTTATCCGGCAAGTCGCCCTACAGCGCCGAGGTGAGTTTCGGCGCGACACCGGACCCGGCCCAGTTGTTGCCGCCCCGGGACTCTAGCTCGCTGGCGTTAACGCTCACTTCCCCGACAGACGCCCTAGCCGCCTTCTGGCATGAGGGTCAGGCACTGACCATGACGGCGCACATCGAGAACCGCAGTAGTGAACCGCAGCAGCTGCAGCTGGAGGCAGCGAGTAGCCACGCCAGCGTGCGGTTCGATTTCGAGCCGCAACTGACGCTGGCTGCGGGCGAGAGCCGCGCTGTCCCGGTCGAGGTACTCGTGCCAAGCGACATGCGTGACGACCTGCCCCTACGCGTCGAAGTCGTCGCGGCTACTGCTAGCGGCGCCAACGTGGCGGCGGTCGAGGCGACGTTCGCCTGCGAAGCGGCGCCAGCCTCAGCGTTCGCCTACTGGCCCCTGCCCCCCAGCCTGCTCGGCAAGTTCGACGTGCTAGGCACTGGCTTCGGTGCCGCGATTCACGGTGAGTCGAGCTACGTGCGGCGCGACCTAGCGCTCATCGACGGGCGCGTGGGCCCGGCTTCCGGCGGCTACCTCGGCCTGGAGCATTCGCCTACTTACCGTCTCGCGGGAGACGCCCCCGTCACCCTCATCGGCAGCACTCTCGACCCGCGCTCGGACGCTAACCGCGCCGACTTCGTCAAGGTTTTCCGCATCGAGACGTCACTTGACGGGCACACCTTCACCGTTGCCTACCAAGGTGTTCTGAAGGCCGCAGGCGCTGAACAGGCTTTCGTGTTCGACCAACCTGTCAAAGCGCGCTACGCACGGCTGGTGTCCGTCAGTACCCAAGGCGCCACGAACAACGCCTACCTAGGTGAGTGGAAGCTCATCGCGGCAGAAGGCGACCTGTTCGGCGAGCTCGACCTCGCCGACGCCCGGAACGGCGGCCACGTCGCGTGGAGCGAACCGTACCTGGCCAGCTCCGGCCGTGGCATGCTCACCCCTGACGACGGGCAAGGCACCAAGCTGGACCTGCGTGAGATCGGAGCCTTCACGTTCGTCGTCGGCTTCCACGACAACCGTGCCGCCCAGTTCACGCGCATCGAGTGGCAAGAGGAGGCAGCGGCGCAGAGCGAACCCCAAACCATGTTCGCTAGCGTCACGGTCGAGGTGAGCCAAACAGGCGGTGCCGGCCCGTGGGCGCCGCTCGCCGACTGGCAACTTCAACGGGGTGCCACCGGTCTGGCGACCTTGCAGTTCGACGCTCCGGTGTGGGCGCGCTACTTGCGCTTCACGAGCGCTCCCGTGGAGGGTGCGGACGGCAAACTTGGACGCTACTATTACGCCCCGGACGTCGTGCGAGTGATCGAGCGCGCCACGAACGACGAGTACCGCTCAGCGCTCGCCGAGTGGGGTGCCAGCTCGCGGGCAGCTGTCTACGAGTACCTCAACCCGCCGACCCTGGCGCAGAACGTCGCAGACGCCGGCAACGACAGCCGCGCGAACGCTTCGCCGGCACCGGTCGGCGCGCAACTGACGGGCACTGTGCAGGTAGCCAGCGACGAGGATTGGTACCAGTTGACCATCCCAGGTGGGCAGAACTACCTTGAGCTCACCCTCGGTGGCGATCCGGCCATCGCTTACCGCTACGAACTCGTTAGCGCCGACGGCCTGCCGCTAGGCTTCGATGAGCGCCACGACGGGGACGACGTCGTTCTCTCCCTCTACGCGGAGCCAGGCGACTACTACCTCCACCTGTGGGAGCCCAAGCGCACCGTGGTCTTCAGTTGGGACACGAGCGGCTCCGTGAGCCAGTACCAGGCCATCACTTACAACTCCTTGGCGAGTTTCGCCACCGGTCTTGACGGGGAGCGCGAGGCCGCTCAGCTACTTGCCTTCGACGACCCGACTCCTAAGTGGTTGTTGCCCTTGTGGTCGACCGACCCGCAACGTGTGCAACGCGCCATCGTGGAGTTCGACCGCCACGCGGACTCTAGCTCGTCTGAAACGGCGCTCCTGACCGCCACCATGGCGTTGGCCGCTCGCGATGGCACCCGTGCCATCTTGCTCATGACCGACGCAGAGTCGACCAGTAGCCAGTTCACGCCCGCCCTGTGGCGCGCGTTCGAGGAGGTGCGGCCGCGCGTCTTCACCTTCGAGATCGCCTCCGGCGGCAACGATTACGCCCAAGACCTAATGCAGGACTGGGCTGGCGTCAACGCCGGGGCGTACGCCCTCGCGGCCGGGGTAGGCGACTTCGACGCGGGGTTCTCGCGCGCGTCATGCCTCCTGCGGCGTCCTAAGCAGTACACGCTCACGCTCGACGTCCGCAACGAGCCACTGCCCGGGCCAGGCAGCCTCGCGGTGC
>JBIQMD010000313.1:0-3193 GCA_044463725.1 Truepera radiovictrix | reverse complement strand
CATCACCAACTACGTCACCTTCGACCGCGGCCGGCCGCTGCACGTGTTCGACGCGAAGAAGGTCGCCGGCAATCTCGTCGTGCGGCGCGCGCGCGACGGCAAGCTCACCACCGAGGAGTACGACGTCATCCGCAAGCACACCCTATTCGGGGTGGAGATGCTGCGCGACATGGCCTTCCTGCCCGCCGACACGGTCGCGGTGGTGCGCAGCCACCATGAGCGCTGGGACGGGAGCGGCTACCCGGACGGACTCGCCGGCGAGAGCATCCCACTACTAGCCAGGATGTTCAGCCTCGTGGACGTCTACGACGCCCTCACCAGCGAGCGGCCCTACAAGCCCGCCTGGACGCACGCGGACGCGGTCGCCGAACTCCAGAAGCAAGCTGGCGCTCAGTTCGATCCTCGACTCGTGCCACTGTTCCTGGCCGCCCTCGCCGAAACGGCCGCCTAAGCCGAGAACATCACGAGCCCCGCCCCCACGAGACGCCCCACGCTCCCCGAACGCCTCGCTTCAGGACGCAGCGACTCTTACACCAACCCAATAGGCGTTCGCCGCCAGCAACCGGCGGCCTGCTAGGCTTATGGCGTAGCCCCGAATGCCTCCCCTCCCGGCCCTAGGCCGGTGCATGAGCCTCGGGTAAGCCAAGAGCGCGGCCCGCATAACGAGGGCCGCGCTCCCATAACGACAGACCAGGAGAGGAGCCGACATGAGCGACCCGAAGACCGCGCACCTCACCCTGCGCCTCACACCCGACCAGATAGACCTAATCACACAGGCCGCCTCCCAAGCCGGCGTCACCCTCACGCAGTTCGTCACGGTGGCCGCCGAAGCGCGAGCCCACCGCATGTTCAGCGGCGAAGTCATGTACCTGGACGCCGAGCAGAGCCGACGCGTGGCCGAGTCGCTCCAGAACCCGGGCGAACCCAACGCCGCCCTACGCGACCTACTCGCCCGGCCGCACCACCAGGAAGCAGCCGTGCTGCCCGCAGAAGTCACGCTCCACCAGGCCGCCGAGCTACTCAACGTCTCCCCCTCATACGTGAAAGGCCTCCTCGATGAGGGGAGTATCGCCCACCACGGTGAAGGCGCCCACCTGCGCGTCGACCGCGACGCGCTGCTCGCCTACAAGGCGCGCGACGACCAGGAACGCCAGGCGGTCCTCGACGAGCTCACGCGCGAAGCCCAGGAACAAGGCTGCGGCTACTGACCCGCGATCCCAGCAGCCTTCACGGCCGCGCATCACGCCTGCTTCATTGTCGCGAGGCTTTCTCCACTCGGATTCAATCGCAGCTAGCTGCCTACGCATCCAATCTAGAGCAACTCGCAGCGTGTCCCGAGCGTCCTCTTCTTCGTAGGCCCCGCTCGTAAGTGGCCTAAATAGGTTTTCCGAGTCCGCATCATATGAGTCGTCCTGCGACACTAGGTCATCCACTGCAAGTTCTAGGAAGACAGGCCCCCTGCTTAAATACGATCTCGTATTCCTTCAATTGGCTGTTGCGAGCGCGCACCGTAGTCGGTGGGCGCCCAACTCGCTCTTCTTCTCAGCCACTTCCGCCTTATCGTGTTAGTTAGCAGAAAGTTCAGGCTTCAGTCACCAAGCCGGAATGCTCACACTTCAATCAGTGAGAGATTCGAGGGCTTCCGCGAACGACTGGATACCCTCCAACCGCCACACCGCTTCGACGAACGCCTCGCCCCGCACCTCCTCAATTCCAAGCGGGCCCGCAATCGCTCTAAACTTCCCCTCTAGCTGCGCGTCCGTAGCTGGGTTATCGGGGCTGTACCCAGCCGCGTGCCGCGTGTGGAACGTTCGTGTGTTTCCGCTCCTATCCGTGATCGTTACAATCGCCTCGTCCTTGCGGAGGTCAGGGTCAGTGCGGATTACCGTGCGCCCCATGAGTCCCACGACATCGGTCTGCACAACGCGCTCGTCGGCGAACTGGCTGGGCAGTACTTGGCCGTCGATTAGGGCGACGGCGATGCAGTACGAGGGGGTGAACTTGGCTTCGGTTCCGGTCTTCGGGTCCGAGCGGCGCATTTGTTCGGGCACCTGCGGGTGGACGATGGCCTCGACGTGCATGATGTCCGACGTGTCGCCGACTTGCTCGCGCAGCGCCAGGGCACCGTCGAGTGCGGGATGAATCACGCCACCGCACGAGTAGAGCTTGTACCCCTTCCGCAGGAATCGATACTCGCTTCCCAGGCTGGCCACCATCGCCTCTTGGTCGACGGGTTCCTCGCACGCTACCGCCAGGAAGCCGCGCTCGCCCTCGATGCCTAATAGTGGCGCCGTAAAGCCTTCCGCGCACAGCAGCGCGGCCCTCATGCCGTTGGCGGCCGCGTTTCCTGCGTGCAGGGCCTTCATCATCGTGCCGAAGCCTTCACGCAGGCCGCTGGCCTCGCAGGTCGCGGCGCCGATGGCGGCAGCGATCTTCTCGGGCTCCAAGCCCAGGCCGGCGGCGGCCGCGGCCGCGGCGCCGATAGTTCCCACAGTGCCCGTGCTGTGCCAGCCGGGCTCGTAGTGTCCGAGCTGCGTCGCCTCTCCTAACCGTCCCGCGACCTCGAAGCCGACAGCGGCCGCGCGGATGAACTCCGCGCCCGACAGCCCGGCCTCGTAGGCGGTCGATATCGCGGCTGGCAGGATTACCACGCCCGGGTGTATGCCTGCGGCGGAGTGCACGTCATCGAAGTCATAGATGTGCCCGGTGGTGCCGTTCACCCAGGCGGCGTCGACCGGACCCAGGCGCTCGGACAGGCCGATCACTGGCACGGTGCCCGCCCCGCCGACCCGGCCGTCGCGACGTAAGACGCTGAAGAGCGTCTGCGTCACCGGGTGCGGTGCGCCCAGCAGCGTTACACCCACATAGTCAAGGAGGGCGCGTTTCACCTCGTGGACGGCCGCCTCAGGCAACGCGTCGAAGGTTATCTCACTGGCGAACTGGCTGAAAGACTTTGTGATCATCGTGAAGATATGGGTGGCGGCCGACTGGTGCCGGCCGCCGTGCTTCCCTACTCCTTCCCGATCGAGTCGAGGTCAAGCATCGCGTACATCACTGGCTCGAAGCCGACGACGCTGTCTCGGTAGCCGAAGACGTCGACGAGGCCCAGCAGGGTCAGGCCCATCGCTTCTTCCTTGAACACCTCTGACATTTCGTGCAGCAGGGCTTCTCGCGCCTGCGCGTCAGTCTCGAC
>JBIQMD010000312.1:0-3193 GCA_044463725.1 Truepera radiovictrix | reverse complement strand
CCATCGTCATGACGCCACGAGGCCGCGCGTCTGGGGTGGGTCTGGTGTTCATCCCGGGCGCCAAGGTCGCGCCCGCCGCCTACCTCTACAAGCTTTCGGCGACAGTCGAGGAGGGAGGCCTCACGGTAGTAATCACGAAACCGACCCTTAACCTGGCCTTCTTTGACCTTAGGCCGCTGAGCAAGTTCACGACGGAAGCGCCAGACGTAACGACCTGGTTCGTCGGAGGCCACTCGCTGGGCGGGGTGCGGGCGTGCCAATACGCTACCCAACCGCAGGTAAGGGGTCTCATACTCTTCGGGAGTTACTGCCCGAACGACCTGTCGCAACTGGACCTCAGGGTCTTGAGCATCAGCGGAAGCGAGGACGGCCTCAGCACGCCGCAGAAGGTCAGCAAGGCGGCGCGCCAGTTGCCTGCCGATGCCGCCATGGCCGAGATCGCAGGTGCTAATCACGCGAGTTTCGGCAACTACGGCGAACAACCCGGCGATGGCCGCGCCAGCGTAAGCGACGAGCATGTCAAAGACGCAATAACGACTCAGGTGCTAGACGTGGTGTCGGGCGGGCAGTAGCTCCCTCACGTCTGAGGAAGAGTGTCAGAGGACGCCGCGCTTGGTTGGCAAGCAGGCTGCCAGCGTTACCGCGCGCCGAGCTTCTCTAGGTACATGCGTTCGTCAGCGACACGCAGCAAGTCGGCGGCGGTCTCGCCGTCGCCTGGTGCAGTGGCAACCCCGATGTTCGCGTGTAGCCGGATGGTGTCGTCGATCACGAGTTTGGCTATCTCCGACTGAACGCGTTTGGCTATCACCGCCGCTTCCGTGGCCGTGGTGTCAGGCAGCAGCGCAACGAATTCGTCGCCGCCGCGACGCGCCGGGAAGTCCGTGACACGCAGACTGCGTTCTAGGGCACGGGCGACCAGGGCCAACGCCTCGTCTCCGACAGCGTGCCCGAGGCGGTCGTTGATGAGCTTGAAGTCGCGCAGGTCAAGAAGCAGAACGCTCGGCCGGTCAGCAGATCGCACAGCGCGGGCTAGCTCGCGCGCCAACGCCTGGTCGAACGCCCTGCGGTTGCCAAGGTTAGTGAGGTCGTCGATGAGGGCCGCCTTGCGCAGTACGTCTCGCGTCTGCTGGCGGTGCAGGAGGCTCGAGAGCGGCGAACCGAACAGGTGGGCGAGGTTGATTGAGTCGCGGCCGAACGCGGCCGGGTCCGTCAGGTTGTCGAGGTTGAGGGCCGCCATGACCACGCCGTCTCGCAGTACGGGCAGGCACAGCGTCGCCTGGATGCTGTGAAAAGCAGTTGCCTCTGGGTCGGCGCCTGGTGAACTCCTGATGCCGTGAAGGGCGATGTCGACGTCGTCGCGGGTCAACAAGCGCGGCGAACCGAGCTGCCAGCCCCGCTCATCTGGGCCGTACCAGGTGCGCATGTCGACCTCGCTCACCGTGCTGGCCCTCAGGCCGCCCAAGTCGAATCCTATGGCCGCTTGGTACTCGAAAGGACCGCTCGCGTTATTGCGCGTTAGTAGCGAGCCAGTCTCTGAGCCGGGTATCAGGTCGACGGCCGTCTTCAAGACCTTGGCGTACAGCTCGACCGTGTCAGTGCTCTCCGCCACTCGGTTCAACTCGAGGAGTTCCGTCAGCACCAGGTCACGGCGGCGCGCGTCCAAATACGGAGCGGCGGTACGCGCTAGCTCATCCAACACGGGGTAGCGGCCGCGCCGCGTGGCGCCGCCTGGAGGGAAGCGCAATAGCAGCATGAAGCGCGCAGGCAAGGTGGAAGCCACTGGGCAGGTGACGAGGTCGTCTGGATGGCCGAGCGCATGCGGCGCCGCGATGCCGTCGTGGGCCGCGGCCTGCCAGCTTGCGACGGCCTTCGGCTCTTCCGACCAGTCGCCGGCCGCAGCGAGGACGCTGAACGACTCGGTGTGGCGGCTCAAGAGGAGCCCGGCCTCCGCCCCAACTCGCTCGACTACCATCGCGACGGCGTTGTGGGCCACTACTTCCGGCTCGTCTTCGGCCCGGAGGATGCCAACCAACGCGCGTTGGGCGTACCTGATGGTGCGGTTGGTCAAGGCGTCGATGTCGTGGGTCAGGTCCGCAGCCAGGTGCCTGAGTAGGTCCTCGAGCTCGGGCGCGAACCGCGACTCGCCCACCAAATCTATGGCCGCGAACGGGTCCTCCTGCCACAGCACCTTCAGGCGCGTGGTGCCGTGGCCGGGAGTTGGCAGCGGCTCTTCGTGCAGGCCGGACCAGTGAATGACGACGTCGACGCCAAGCGCCGCCGCGGCCGCGTGCGCGACGCCCTCGACGAACTCCTCCGGCTGCTCGAGCCCACGCATCGAGGCGGGGATGCCCAAGAGGCGTTCGACCAAGGCCCAACGCATGACTGTCAAGTCTTGGATGGATTCCGCGCGCGTCTCTCGCACCGCCCACCTCCTCACTGCACTATCGGCTCATTGCACGTACCTGCAGCTGCCCTGTGGTCGCCGATCCCGCGGGTTCCGTGCTTCACTCAGGCAGCTAGCTTACCCGCCCGCAGTCGCCCTTGGCGCGGCCTGAACCTGCAGCCTAGGTTGGCGCGCACCAGCGGCGTCACGTTACGTGAGGCGGTCAAGTACTTGGCGCCTGAGCAGGCAGCGGAGCTGAAGGCGCGGCGTGCCCGCTCGAGCGTGCCGGGCGCCTAGCTCCCAGCCAAGGCCGCTCGCGCCCGCGCCTCCGTCAGGTCCTTCACCAGCTCAGCCAGCGTCTCTGCGCCGCGCGAGTTGCTGATCTTGACCTCGTGCCCGACTGCGCTGAGTAGCCTGGCAAGCGTTGACCCGACGTGTCCTGCACCGATGATGCCGCTTCCCATGGCGGCGCACAGTGACGGCGCTTGACGGCTCGAACGCTGAAGCGTAGAGTTGTCTTCGTTAAGTGATTACTCAATGAGGGGTTCCGCCGTGCCCAAGGCCGCAACAACACAACGCCTCACCCGCCGCGAACAGGCGGAGGTCCGCAAGCAGCAGATCCTCGACGCGGCCTTCAACCTCTTCGCGCAGCACGGTTTCGCGGCCACATCGACCAAGCGCATCGCGCAAGAAGTCGGGGTCACCGAGGGGCTCATCTTCCACTACTTCCCTAGCAAAGCCGACCTGCTCATGGCGGTCGCCACGCAGCGCCGCACCTTCCTTGGGGAGGCGACGGCGTTGCTGGAGCAG
>JBIQMD010000311.1:0-3196 GCA_044463725.1 Truepera radiovictrix | reverse complement strand
CATCATGGAGGCAGGCAACCGTGGGGCGATGGACGGCGGCGGTCGCAGCATGGGCCTCAACATCGACCTCCCGCACGAGCAGTCCCCGAACCCGTACCAGACGGACTCGATCCAATTCAAGTACTTCTTCGTCCGTAAGGTCATGCTCGTCAAGTACTCCACGGCGTTCGTCGTGTTCCCCGGTGGCTTCGGGACGATAGACGAGCTCTTCGAGGCACTAACCCTCATCCAGACGCACAAGATCAAGCCGTTCCCCGTCTACCTCGTCGGCGTCGAGTTCTGGCGCGGGTTACTGCAATGGCTGCAAGGCACACTAGTGCGGGCAGGCACCATCTCGGAGGGCGACCTCCACCTCTTCAAGGTCGTCGACGACGTCAGCACCATCCCAGCCGAGATCGAGGCCTACTACCGCAATTCGAACCTGGCGGGGTTCAATCTGCCCTGGTAGCCGCATTCGCTGACGCAAGTGCGGTTGCATTTGCCAACGCAAACGCGGCCCGCGCACTAGTGGTTGGGCGCCGCGCCGGCTAGTGGCCGGGGCGCCGCACGTACAAGAAGCCGCCGCGCTGCGCGGTCAGTCGTGGTACGGGGGGAGCGCCGACCTGCCGAAGACTTGCGCGGCCAGGTCCCAGATCTGTTCGGGCTCTAGGCCAGCGCCTAAGTACGTCTCGCTACCGCGCCAGACCTCGACGTGCGGATGAGGGTCGTCCTGGGTGCCTTGGGCAGCCTCGAGCGTGCCGGAGTTACCCGTCGAGCCGATGATGTCGCCCTGGCGCACGCTACTCCCTAGCGTCACGTTCTCAGCGACTGCTGAAAGGTGCGCGTAGCGCGTGACGAACCCGCCCGGGTGGCGCAACCAGACTTGGCGGCCGCGAAGGCGGTCGAGGATCTCAGGCGGAGTGTCTAGGCCGCGAGCCGCCTCGTCGATGAGGGCGTTGTAGGCGGCCAAGTCGTTCTCTACGTAGTCGTGATCCGCCCTGATCACCACGCCGTCTGCGACGGCAACGATCGGCGTTCCGTAGCCGATGTTCACACTGACGGTACCGTTGTAGAAGTCGAACCCCTCGTGATAACCGTTGCGGTACGCGCGTGGCGCGCCAGGCAAGTGGTTACGGCGTGAGCTGATGGTGGCGCCCTCGACGGGCACGACGTAACCGCTCGGCCAACCCTTGACGAACGGCGTGCCAGCCGCCTCGAGCAGGCGAGGGAAGACGCCTGAGCTGCGCACGGCCGAGTTCTGCCTGGCGATGTCGGCCGAATTTCGCCCCTCGGTGTCAGCCAAGGTCGGGTCTGCGCCTGCGTTGAGAAGGTGGATGACCTGCGCTGGCGTGCCGCTGCTTGCGGCGAGCATCAGGGCCGAGGTGCCGTTCGCCGTGATCTCGTCGATGCCCGCCCCTGCCGCCAGGAGGGCGTCAAGCGTGGTGGTTGGGGCGTTGCCGCGGACGGCGGCCATGAGCGCGGTGTAGCCGTCGACGTCGCGAGCGAAGATGTCCGCCCCGCCCTCGAGGGCTGTCTTCACGGCGCTGGCATCGCCGGAGGCCAGGGCGGTGAAGAGGCTCGGCTTCGCTGGCACTTTTGCCGTGTTGCCGATGGGCAGTACGCCCGTGGCCCACAGGGCCACTCCCGCTATGACCGCTACCACTACCACCGCCGCCAAGATGCGCATGCGGCCAATGGTACCGCGGCGGCGGGCCGGTTATGTTGGTGCGCGTGTTCGTTGGGCGCCGTAGCGAGTTCATTGGGTTGTTGCGCTTGGCGGCTCCGCTCGTGCTGGCTCAACTCGCGCAGAACGGCCTCGGATTCGTCGACACCCTGATGGTCGGGCGCCTCGGCCCCGGTGCGCTGGCGGCCATGGCGCTCGGCGCCACGACCTTCTTCACCACCGCCATCATCACCTCGTCCGTGCTCTATGCGGTCGGGCCGACCGTGGCGCAAGCGATAGGCGGAGGCAGGCGCGACGAGGCAGGCCACGTGGCATCGCAGGCCTTGTGGTTGGCGCTCGTGTTCGCCGTGCCTGGGCTGGTGATCTTCAACACCATCGGTCCGCTCCTGCAGCAACTCGGCCTCGAACCCGAGACGGTGCGCTTGGCTTCCGGCTACCTTCGTGCCATCTCGTTCGGTTACCCGTTCTACCTGGGTTTTCAGGCGCTACGCGGCTTCCTCGAGGGCAACGGTGACGCGCGCCCCATCATGTTCATCGCCTTCCTGGGCGTGGCGTTGAACGTCCTGTTGTGTGAGGCGCTGATATTCGGACACTTCGGGTTCCCTGCGCTTGGCGTGATCGGCACCGGCTACGCCACTGCAACGGTCTACTTCGTGATGTTCGGACTGGTCGCGCTACTAACGACTTGGCGCTACCCCATGCAGCGCATCCTGCGGGGCATGGCGCAGGTGCGGCCACGGCTGATGCGTGAGCTGGTGCGCGTCGGCTGGCCGATTGGTTTCACGACTGGGCTGGAGGTCGGGCTGTTCAGCCTCTCGGCGCTACTGATGGGGCGCTTCGGCGACGACGTCCTCGCCGCGCACCAGGTGGCCATCCAGTCCGCGTCCATGACGTTCATGTTGCCCCTTGGCATGGCCATCGCCACCGGCGTGCTCGTCGGTCAGGCAACTGGTAGGGGAGATGAGGCGGCCGCCAGGCGCATGGGCTTCATGGGCATCGGCGTTGCCGTAGCCGTCATGGTGCTGACGGCGTCACTGTTCGCCTTCGCACCGCGGCTCGTCATCGGCCTCTACACCGACCTATCCGACCCAGCCAACGCTTCCATGATCGCGACTGCCATGAGCTTCCTCGCGATCGCCGCCCTGTTTCAACTCTTCGACGGTGTGCAGGTAACTGCCATCGGCGCACTCCGTGGTCTGAAGGACACGCGCGTGCCGGCGCTCCTCACGCTCGTTTCCTACTGGGTGGTTGGAATGCCGCTCGGCCTGCTGTTGGCCTTCAAATCGGGAGTAGGCGCACGAGGACTGTGGTTCGGGATGGTTGCTGGACTAGCGACGTCGGCCGTGCTCATGACATACCGCTTCGCGCGGCGTACGCGCCTAACGCGGGGCCAGCGCTAGCGCCCCTACCGCCGGCGAGCAGGTGGGGTAGACTCACGACCGGAGGTTAAGGTGGAAGAGTTCCTGATCATCGCCCGTAACTCGGCCTTCATCATCGTCGCGATCGCGTTGTTCGCGTCGTTCTTCGTCAACG
>JBIQMD010000310.1:0-3203 GCA_044463725.1 Truepera radiovictrix | reverse complement strand
AGCGTGGTCGCCCAAGAACTCAAGACGCTCGATCCGGAGAACTCCGCCGCGTACGCAGCTGGCCTAGAGCGGCTCACCGCCGACCTCCTCGCCCTAGATGCGGAGTTGACCGTCGCCCTCGCCCCCATAGCGGGGGCGCCGTTCGTGCCGTTCCATGACGCCTGGCCGTACTTCGCTCGGCGTTACGGCCTCGATCTCGTGCTGACACTAGAGCCGTTCCCTGGGCGCGAACCGAGTCCGCGCTACGTCGCAGAAGCCGTCGCTACCGTCAGGGCCGCCCGAGCGAAGGCGATCTTCGACGAACGCCAACTCAACCCGCGCTCAGCACAGGTAGTAGCGGAGAGCGCCGGCGTTGCGCTCGCCACCCTAGACCCGCTAGGTGGAGCACCCGGCCCGACCAGCTACGAGGAGTTGCTGCGCCAGAACGCCGCGACGATACTCGGCGCCCTCAGGTAGGACGCCCAAGACCAGCAGAGTCCCACAGCTTGCGGCCGACGATGATCTGCCCAGCGTGCGCGTGGCCATGCTCGAGCAGGTGCTGGATGATGAGCACGCTCCGTACGGGCACCTGCTTCCTCCCCACGTGGCGAACCACCTCTAGGTCATTCAAGTCGTACGCCTTGAGCCCCTCCCCCACCACGCGCAGGCGCTCGAGGCAGAGCCGCAGGACGCCCTCCGGGTCGGCATGGTCTACGGCCAACTCGAGTGGACCCTGGGCGCGCAACTCTTCGCCGATATCCTCGCCCGTCGCGTACAACCACAGCCGCATGCTCGACCCGCCGATGTGCCTCACGAGACCAGCGACCGGGTTGATCGAACCGGGCACCGGCGTCCACCACCAGGCCTCGGCAGGCAGCGCGTCCGTCCAGCGCTCGACGACCTCGACGAGGTGCTGATGGCCACGCAACCATGCGGAAACTAGTGGGGTGCTTCCCGGAACATCACCGCTCAAGAATGGGTCCATACGAGGATGGTATCTGGGTCCGTGCGCCAGGAGCGGCCGTCGTGTACGGAGCGCCGAAGGCCCCGCAGATACTGGACTCGAGGGGCGCGCTGAGCCGCGGCGGTACGACTCCGTCCGCCACGAGGCGTTCACCGGCATCAGATTTGATAATGCAATAAGGATCACCCTCCGTCTCCCCCACTGCGATTACGCTAGCTGCCATGGTTGGCCAGGAACCAGTGACCTCCCTCGAGTTGTCGTCCGCTACGAAGCTGCAGCGCGTAGCGCGCCTGCAGCGCCTGTCGGAGGAAGCGCTCCGCCGCCACGCCATGCGCGCGGCCGCCGAGCGCGACGAGGCCGCGCTATGGGAGCTCATCGAGGCACACCTGACCCTGCGCGGGTTGAGCGGCGTAACCACCAGCAGGCACACGCTGAGGGCTTACCGCCGCGGCCTGCACGAGCTGCTGCTCATGTGGACGGGCGAGAACCTCCTGCGGCCAACGCGCGACGCAGGGCCGCTATTCGTGCAGCGCTTGTTGGCAGGCGAGCGCGACGAGCTGCTCGCCAGTGAACCGTCGACCTCCCGGCGCGGTCGCAGAGCCAAGGCCGGGCCGCTGAGCGCCGCAACTGTAGCGCTGCGCGTGGCGGCTGCTCGCGCCCTCTACGACGCCTTGGCGTGGGCGGGAGCAACCGACGTCGATCCGTTCCGCGACGTCCGTATCGGCCGCGCCGCCAGCCACGCCGCCGAAGGGGCCGGCACGCGCAACTACACGGAGTTCGAACTCATCGAACTGCAGGCCGCTGCCCAAGATCAGCAGGAGCGCGTGATCCTACTGCTCGGCTCTCACGCCGGGCTGCGCGTTAGCGAGATGCTCGCCCTCACCTGGGAGGCCGTCGACCTGCGGGCGGGCGAACTAACGGTGGTGGCAGGCAAAGGCAATAAGTCGGCTTCCGTCGACCTCACCCCCAAGTTGGTCGAGGCGCTCCTGAAGTACCGGCGTGAGATGGACGCGGGCGGCGTGCCACGGCCGTACGTGCTCGAGCTTAGGTCGCAGTTCGGGGTCTTCAACCGGCTCGAGAAGCTCTGCCTGCGTGCCGCCGTTACGTTCAAAGGTGTTCACGCCCTGCGGCACTCGGCAGGCACGCGCCTCTACAGGCAAACGGGCGACCTCGGGTTGGTGCAAGACCACCTGCGCCACGCCACCCTCGACATGGCCCGCCACTACGCCAAGAGCGACCGCCGCCGCCTGCGCTCCAAACTAGACGACTGGGGTTAGGCCGTAGTTGCCACTAGCGCGCGGCTGAGGGCTTTGCCCAAGCGAGCTACGCCGTCCTGCACGACCTCGGCCGGAGAGTGCGTGAAGTTCAGGCGCATGGTGTTGAGCCCGCCGCCGTTCGGGTGGAAGGGCGCTCCGGGAACGTAAGCCACCTTCTCCTCCGCCACGATCTGCGGTAGGAGCGGAGCGACGTCGACGCCGTCGGGCAACTCTACCCACACGAACATGCCGCCGGTGGGCACCGTCCAGCGAGAGCCAGCGGGGAAATGCTCGGCGAGCGCGTCGAGCATGGCCTGGCAGCGCTCCCGGTAGACGCCGCGCAACAGATCAAGGTGCGGCTCCAGCGCACCGGAGCGCAGTACCTCCAGCGCGATGTGCTGCGAGAGCGTCGAGGTGTGGAGGTCAGCCGACTGCTTGACCTGCGCGAGGCGCGCAACCCAGCTGGCTGGCCCGACCACCCAACCGAGGCGCAAGCCAGGGGCGAGGGTCTTGGAGAACGTGCCTAGGCCAAGCGTGAGGTCAGGCGCTAGCGAACGCAGCGACGGCCCAGCGGGTTGATCGAAATAGATGGCGCCGTAAGGGTCGTCCTCGAGGAGGGGCACCTGGCTCTCCGTGAACGCTTCCGCAACGGCGGCACGCCGCCCGGCACTCATCGTCTTTCCAGTTGGGTTCTGGAAAGTAGGCAGGAGGTAACCGAACTTGGGTTGGCGCACGAGCGCGCTGCGGAGCGCTTCTGGGTCGACGCCTTCGTCGTCCATCGGCACGGCGTCGTACGTCGCCTCGAAGAGCCTGAACGCCTGCAGCGCCCCTAGGTAGGACGGGTTCTCGACGGCAATGCGGTCGCCAGCATCGATCAGGACCTTGGCCACCAGGTCGAGGCTCTGCTGCGAGCCGGTGGTGAGCATGACGTTGTCAGCCGTCACGGGTGCATGGGGTTCGCTCGCGTTGATCTGCGCCGCGATGAACTCCCGCAACTCAGGGAC
>JBIQMD010000309.1:0-3208 GCA_044463725.1 Truepera radiovictrix | reverse complement strand
CCTCGAGGGCGGTGCAGGCGAGGGAGAACATGCGCGGCGCCGGCTTGCGCGCTGCGACGTCGCGGTCGCCAGACACCAGTACCGCTCGGAAGTAGCCGGAGAAGCCTAGCGACTTGAGGGCGGCCCGCTGCATGTCGTCTGGGCCGTTGGTCAGCAGCGCGAGCTTCACCCCGCTGCCGTCTAGTCGCGCCAGCAACTCGGCCGCTCCCGGCAACGGCCGGTAGTCGGCCGCGTACGCCGCCACGGCCCCGCTAGCGAGGTCAGCCAGGTCGCTCGGAGGGCGTTGCTGCAGGCGCCCAAGCACGCGCCGAAGCACGAGTTCGAACGTCAGGTGACCATCCTGTTCCAACTCGCTCGACACGAGGCGCGTGAAAGCGTTCATGTCGCACTGGTGGAGGCCAAGCTCGTTGCGCACCAACGCAACGAAGGCGGAGAAGTCCGAGGCGTAGCGCCCCAACGTGTCGTCGAGGTCGAAGCAGACCGCTTTCATGACCCTCTCAGCCTACACCTCGACAAGCGCGAGCTGGCGCCGAGTGCGGCAGAAGCGCATACCCTGACGCAACGTCTCTCCTCGAGAGGGCGGCCAGGCGAGCCTAGGTTATGCTCCGAACTCGTGTTGCAAGCCGACCTGCTAGCCCCCCTGAACGAAGAGCAACGGCGCGCCGTCGTGCACCTGGAGGGACCTGCGCTCGTCCTTGCTGGCGCTGGCTCGGGCAAGACACGCACCGTCGTGCACCGCATCGCTTACCTCCTTAGTCAACACGGCGTACTACCGCAACAGGTCCTCGCCGTCACCTTCACGAACAAGGCGGCTGGCGAGTTGCGGGAGCGCGTTCAAGAGCTCATCGGCCCGCCAGGCCGCGACCTGTGGGTCAGCACGTTCCACAGCGCCTGCCTGAGGGTGCTGCGCACGTACGGCGAGCGCATCGGCCTCAAACCCGGTTTCGCCATCTACGACGACGGTGATCAGCTCGACATCCTCAAGGACATCCTCGGCACCGTGAACGGCCTGACCGAGGCCAACCCGCGCGCGTTGCGCTCCGCCATCGACCGCGCCAAGTCCAACTTGTGGACGCCGGAGACCTTCGCCAGCGAGGGGCAACGGGTGTGGGGGCCGCTCGTCTCGGGCCTGCGCATCGAGTTGATCGCGGAGGTCTACCAGCGCTACCAAGCGCGCCTTACGGCCGCTAACGCTGTCGACTTCAACGACATCCTCGGCCGCACCGTCGAGCTGTTCGACGAGCACCCGGACACGCTCGAGCGCGTGCAGCAACGCGCTGTCTTCATTCACGTCGACGAGTACCAGGACACGAACGCCGCGCAGTACC
Organism: Truepera radiovictrix; assembly: GCA_044463725.1. Lineage (GTDB taxonomy): Bacteria > Deinococcota > Deinococci > Deinococcales > Trueperaceae > JAAYYF01. Next base: position 1,880 of record JBIQMD010000309.1, on the reverse strand, counting down.
GCCTCACCAACCAGTTGGCAAGCACGTACGAGAACCTCATGGTGGTGGGCGACCCGGACCAGAGCATCTACGCCTTCCGGGGCGCTGACGTGCGCAACATCCTTGACTTCAGGGCGGATCACCCTACCGCCGCCGTCTACCGCCTCGAGCTCAACTACCGCTCCGTCGGCAGCGTGCTCAAGGTCGCCAACGCCATCATCGACCACAACATGGGGCGCATCGAGAAGAGCCTGAAGCCAGTCAAGGGTGAGGGCGAGCAGGTACGCCTCTACCGCGCAGCGGACCACCGCGCGGAGGCCGACTTCGTGGCGCGCACCATCGAGCGCATTCGTGCAGAACACAGCTTGCCTTTCGAGGCGTTCGCCGTCTTGTACCGCACGAACTCGCAGTCGCGCGTCATGGAAGAGGCGCTGCGGCGGGCGTCGATCCCCGGCCGCATCGTCGGCGGCGTCGGCTTCTACGATCGTCGTGAGGTCAAGGACGTGTTGGCATACGCCCGCGCCGCCCTCAACCCGGCAGACGACGTGGCGTGGCGCCGCGTCCTCAACCGTCCCAAGCGCGGCATCGGCAACACTAGCGAGGAGCGGCTGGTGGGGTGGGCGGTGCGCAACGGGCAACCGTTCTCGGCCGCATGCAGGGAAGCCGACGAGATCCTGGCAGGTACGCCCGGCGCCAAGCGGGTGGCCGAGTTCGTGCAGCTCATGGACGACCTCGCCGCCGCCGCGGACGAGCTGCCCGCCGCGAACTTCCTCAAGTTCGTCTACGACGCCTCCGGTTACATAACGGCCCTCAAGACGGAGGGCACGCACGAGTCGGAGGGCCGCATCGAGAACCTGGAGGAGCTCCTGTCGGCCATCACGGAGTGGCAGGAGGAGCAAGGCGGCTCCATCGCTGACTTCCTCGACGAGGCCGCGCTGTTAGGCAGCAACGACGACCGCGCCGTCGAGGCGGTAAACGGCGAGAAGGTCGACGACGCGGTCACCCTCATGACCCTCCACAACGCCAAGGGGCTCGAGTTCCCAGTCGTCTTCCTCGTCGGCATGGAGGAGGGCCTCATCCCGCACCGCAGCTCGACTGGCTCCCTGCCAGAGATCGAGGAGGAGCGTCGCCTGCTCTACGTCGGCGTTACCCGCGCTCAAGAAGAGCTCTACCTAGTCCATTGCGAGGCGCGCATGACCTTCGGTCGCACCGAACCGGCGCGTCCGAGTCGTTTCCTCGAGGACATCCCGCGCGAAATGCTGATGGAGACCGACGTCTTCGGCCAGCAGTTCGCCGGCGCGCTCGCTGCCAGCAAGTTCTCGCGCGACGTCTGGAAGCCGCCGACGGCACCGGCCGCCGCTGGCGATGGGGGCGCTGGCGCCCAGGGCGGCCTCACCCTGCGCGGCGGCGAGCGCGTCAAGCACCCCAAGTTCGGCGTCGGCACCGTCGTCGGCGTCAGCGGCGAGGGCGCACGCGCCGAGGTGACCGTCGTCTTCGAGAGCGCGGGCGCCAAACGCCTGCTCGTCAAGTTCGCCGGCCTCTCCCCAGCCTGATGCCCGTGCACTGCGGGCACCCGGCCTCACCCGGCATTAAGCTGGCGCGGCGGGAGCGGATGGTATGCTCCCTGCAGCCTAGTAACCACCCAGAAGGAGTAAGACTGTGAACGCCAAAGCAATCGTGGTGACGTCCGGTAAGGGCGGGGTAGGCAAGACCACCACTACCGCTAACGTTGGAGCGGCGCTGGCGCGCTTGGGTGAGAAGGTCTGCGTCGTCGACACCGATGTCGGCCTGCGCAACCTCGACGTGGTGATGGGCTTGGAAGGTCGAGTCGTCTACGACCTCATCGACGTGTTCGAGGGCCGCTGCAAGCTCAGGCAGGCCATCATCCGCGACAAGCGCGT
>JBIQMD010000308.1:0-3222 GCA_044463725.1 Truepera radiovictrix | reverse complement strand
CGCGCGGCGTTGAACGTCTCCCACGGCGGTGTCGAGTTGGGCCTCGATCACGCCGACATCCTGCGCGCCAACCTCAGCCTACGCACCGCTAGTCGCGTGCTCTTGCGCCTGGGCGCCTTCCCGGCTGCCTCGCCAGAGATGCTCTACGACCGCGCTAGGCAGGTGCCGTGGGAGACGCAGATCGGCTTCTTGGAGCGCTACGCGTTGGCCATCACGGCGAGGAACTCCAAGCTCCAAGCTGGCGACGCGGTGGCCAACACCGTCGCCTCGGCCGTCGCGCGCGAGCTGCGCCCACTTGGCCTCTACCCGAGACCAGCGGACGCCGCCGAGCTGACCTTCCACGTGAGGCTGCAGGACGACCACTGCACGGTGAGCCTCGATACGAGCGGCCAGCACCTTCATCGCCGCGGCGTGCGCACTAACGTCCATACGGCGCCAGTGCGCGAGACGTTAGCTGCGGCCATGGTGCTCGAGGGGCTGGCGCGCGTTGGCGGCGCGCCGGACGTCGTCATCGACCCGTTCTGCGGCAGCGGCACGCTGCTCATCGAGGCAGTAGATGCCCTCACGCACTTGGCGCCAGGCAGGCAGCGCGACTTCGCGTTCGAGCACGCCGCTTGGTTCCGACCAGGGACGTTACGAGAGGTAAAACGCCGCATCGAGGCGGGCTTCAAGCCGCTCAGGACGCGCGTCATCGGCGTCGACAACGACGAGAACGCCCTCGCGGCCGCCAGGGCCAACGTCGCTGGACCGGCGTACTCTGAAGTGACGCTGCAGAATGCCGACAGCACGCGCTTCGACTTCGCGAGCCTCGGCGCGCGGCGTGGGCTGGCGCTAGCCAACCTGCCGTACGGGGTGCGCCTGGGCGACCGGAGGCAGGCCGCCGCGACGACGAGCGCCTTCCTCGCCAGCCTCGCCGCCAGCGGCGCCCCCTGGACGGTAGTCCTCCTCATGGCCGACCCAGAACCAGCGCTCAGGTGGCTCGAGGACGCGCGTATCACGCCGACGCGCAACGGCGGCTTGCCAGTGACGATGGTCAGCGGCAACGTCGTTGCGGGGTGAGGCTCACGGTTCCCTAGGCCCTGAGCCAGCGACCGCTGATGTGCGGCAGCATGTTGACACGCCGCCCCGCAAGCCATATCCTCTCGTTATCCCCAGTTACTGGGGGTAACGAGAGGGGGCGCCAATGCCGCCACGCCCAGTCCGCCAGCTGCAAGTCCTAGACGCGCTCCGCGCGGCCTACGAACGCACGGGCAGCATGCCCGAGTTAACGGCCCTGTCACGCACCCTCGGCATCAGTTACTCCACCCTGCGCGATCACCTCAGGGCCCTAGAGGCCAAGGGCGAGTTGCTCCTCCAAAGCCGCGGCCCCGGGCGCAGCCCGCACCTCACGCTCCTCGGCGGCGGTTTCGGGGTGCCGCTCTACGGCGACATCGCCGCTGGCCTCCCGGTCGGCGCCTACCCAACGCCGGAAGGTCACCTGTCACTGCGCGGCCGCCCAGACCAGTTCGCCCTGCGCGTGCGCGGCGACTCCATGGCCGACCGCATCGAGGACGGCGACGTGGTCTTGCTCCACCACGCAGAACCGCAACGCCCAGGCGAGATCTGCGCCGTACGCGTAGGCGAGGACGAGACCACCCTCAAGTACCTCGACTGGTCAGCCGAGGAACAGCGCCCACGCACCTACCGCTTGCGGCCCCACAACCCCGCCTTCTCCGTAGTCACCGTTGCCGCTCAAGACCTGCATGTCGACGGGGTCTTCCGCGGCCTACTGCGCGGTGACATCGTGCAGGACCTGATCGTAGAAGGGAGTGAGTGACCGAGCCACTTACTCGACCCGCCCAGAAACGAAGAAGGACACATCCGCCGCCGCCAAGCAAGAGGACGCGTCCTTCCGGTAGCCCAGAAGCGGTCTGCCAACGCGGACCACCTACCTAGGTGAGGCACATGCTAACACCCAACATCACGACGACCGCACCCCCAGCGGCCCACCCAGACGAGCGTTCGGCTCACACGCCGCGCCCCCAACGGAGGCCCCCTGGGCACTGTGGGCATGCCCGGCCGGCCTCCCGCCCGCCTCGCCCAGGCCACTCGCCCGCCGCACGGCCGCCCGCACCCCTCCGGTCGCTCTTCCCCATCGCCGCCGTGCTCCTCAGCCGCCGTGCGCAACGCGAGGAGCAGCGCTCGTGCTAGCCGCCATCGAGTTCGGGCCGCTGCCTCTCTACCTCGCGCAGCGCGCAGAACCAGAACTCAAACACGTACCGCTCGTCATAGCAGGCGAGCAGCACGTACTTCACGCCAACGTTGCCGCCAAGCGCCACGGCGTCACCTCGGGCATGCGCCTCGAGGGCGCCCGCATGCGCGTCGTCGGCCTAGAGGAGCGCTCATATCAGGAACCAGACCTCGAGCACGCCTGGGGGACGCTCCTGCAGGAACTACACGGCCTCACCCCGTGGCTCGAGAGTGGCCCACGTGGCCGCGTGTTCGCGCGCCTCGACCCGCACGAGGTCGAGGAGGTAGCGCGCACGTACGACGTGCGCGCCGGCCTGGCTAGCGACGTCGAAACGGCCGAGCTGGCCGCCCTTGCAGCCAGCCCAGGCGGCGTGCGCGAGGTGTCAGGCACGCAACTCGAGGGGTTCCTAGCGCGCCTGCCGCTGAGGTTCCTCAAGGGTATTGGAGTGTCGGAGGCCAACCTCACGCGCCTCCACTGGCTCGGGTTAGCCACCGCGGCCGACCTAGCCAGTTGGAGCGCCCCTCAGATCCGCGCCTACCTGGGGGCAGAGGGCGCCACCGTACTCGCCTACCTCCATGGACCGCGGCGCACCGAACTGCGGCCCTACCGCCTCCCCATCAGCGTTCAACGCTCCCTCACGTTCCCAGAACCGGTCCGTGAACCGCACCAGCTTCTCCCTGCCATCGACCGGCTCGCCAGCGAACTCGAGCGTGCCCTCGCCGGCCGTGCGGCGCGGCGCCTCACCCTCACCGCCACCCTGCCGGGCACGCAGCGCCGCGCTAGCCGTCTGGCTAAGCGTCCCCTACAGCAGGCGCGCCACATCCGCCAGCAGGCACTCTTCGCGCTGCACGATAGCCACGCCGAGGGGCGCCCGATCGAGCGCCTCACGCTAGAACTCAGCTCACCCGAACGCACGGGCGCCCAGGACGGCATCTGGCCTCAACGCGAACGGCGCGAGCAGGCGCTCGAGGCCACCCTCGAACGTTTCCCTT
>JBIQMD010000307.1:0-3232 GCA_044463725.1 Truepera radiovictrix | reverse complement strand
GCCAGAGTCGCCTCGTCCTCGATCACGAGGACCTTAGGCGCCATCAGGACAACGCCCCATGCTCGAGGTTGAGGTTCGCAGTGGCAGCAGTTGCCAGCGGCAGGACCACGCTAACGCACGTGCCGCCGCCGGCCACGCCCTCGATGCGCACGCTTCCACCGCGCGCCAACGCGGTGCGGTGCACCAGGTAGAGCCCCAAGCCCATGCCGGTGGCCGAACGCGTCAGTTCGTTGCCCACGCGGTAGAAGCGCTCTAGCACGTTGCGGCGCTCGTGCTCAGGGATGCCGCGCCCGCGGTCCTCGACGCTCATCAGCGCCCAGTTGCCCTCGCGAACGATCCGCACCGTTACGGGCTTGACGGCGCTGGGCGTGTACTTGACGGCGTTGTCTAGGAGGTTCTCGACGAGGATGGTCACGTCATCGAGGTCAGCCATCACCGCCAGCGCCTCGGGCGGCGCCTCGAAGCGCACCTGAGCGCCCCTGACCTCGAGACCAGCGCGGGCGCGTTCGAGGACCTGATGCGCCAGCTGGGAGAGGTCATGCGGCTCAGGCCCCCTCTCCGGAGCGCCCCCCTCCAGGCGCGCCGTGGCGAGCACTTGCTGGCCGGTACGCTCGAGCCGGTCGATCTCGGCGCTCATGCGCGCGAAGTACTCCTGCTGCTTGGGTGCCGGTAGTGCGCGCAGCTGCAGTGTCTCGATGAGCAGGCGCAGGACGCTGATGGGGGTCTTGTACTCGTGCCCGATGGCGTCGAGGAAGTTGCTTTGGCGGCGCTTCAACTCGCGCTCCAGGCGCAAGCTGCGGGCGATGATGAACAGCCCAGTTAGGACCACCAGCACGAAGAAGGGGCCCTCGAAGGCGAACATGCGCATCGTTGCGCGCTGCTTGGCAGTGAAGGCGCCGAGGGAGTCGTCGTCGACTACTACCTGGTCGGCGGCGGGGTCGAGGCGCAGGTGCGGCGACGCTTGCAGGAGCCCTTCGACCTCCGCGAGGCCATCAAGGGCGAGGAGCGCGTTGAGGGCGTCAGCTAGGTGCTGCTGGCCTGCGACCGTGTTGCGGGTGACCGTAGCGATGTAGCGCTGCTGAAAGTAGAGCCACCAGCCCATCTGGGCAGTGACGAACAGGATTATCACGCCGAAGGCTAGTCGCGTGACCCAACGCGAGGTGAGCAGGCTGCGTCTCACGCGGGTCAGCGTACCGCCCGCTTGCGGCGCGCGGCTGTCTCCCGGCTGCAGTTGCCGGGCGCCTCGGTTGTTCGTTTGCGCGTAGCGCAGGGTGCGCGGTGCACTAGCCTAGGTTGGTGGCGGGCGCAACGATCTTCACCGTAGGGCACTCCACTCACCCCATCGGCGAGTTCATCGACATGCTGCTGGCCCACGGGGTGAAGCGCGTGGTGGACGTGCGCACCGTGCCGAGGTCGCGTCACAACCCGCAGTTCGAGGGTGACGCATTGCGTGCGAGCCTCGAGGCGGCGGGCTTGACGTACCGCTGGGCCAGGGAGCTAGGCGGCCTGCGTCACGCGCACAAGGAGAGCGTAAACGGGGCGTGGCGCAACGCGTCGTTCCGCGGTTACGCCGACTACATGCAGACGCCCGAGTTCGCGGCGGCGGTTACGGAATTGATGGGGGAGGGCGCGGGCAGCGACCTCGTGATCATGTGCGCGGAGGCTGTGCCGTGGCGCTGCCACCGCTCGCTGATCGGCGACGCGCTGCTTGTCAGGGGCGTCAAGGTTGAGGACATCATGTCGGCGACCAAGGCAACGCCGCACACACTGACGCCGTTCGCGGTGGTCGACGGCCTCACCATCACCTACCCGGCGACGGAAGCAAGCGCTTGAGCGGGAGCTTACAGGCGCTCGAAGACGATGACGCCTGCGGCTACGTCGGCTTGCGAGACTCTGAAGCCTGCGCTTGCCCAGGAGCGGCCCTGCGGGGTGTCCGAGTTGGCCCAGAAGGTGCGGAATTTCCTCGCTGAAGTTGGTAGCGCGGCGCCCAGCAGCCTGTCGACCTGATTGAGGGTGAGTTCCGTGCGGTTGCCTTGCGTGCGGGCCAGGTGCTCGGCTAGAGGCAAGTAACGGCGACCGCTGCCCTTTGGCCTGCCGCGGTTGCTGGCGGCTTTCGTCGCGTCCGCCTGCTGACTTGCGTGGTACCAGGTCCCCATGAGGGAGTAGAACTCGGCCACCCTGGCGCGAGGGATAAGGACCTCTACCAGGACCTTGTCGTCGGTTTCGTGCATGTCGTTCCTCCGGTCGGCTACCCCCCAGCTAGCCACTCTCCCACCCGCAATTGCGGGTAGGGATTCGTGGTGTGCCCTCACATATACCACGCTAGTATTGTTTTAGACGAGCCTGGGAGGATGGTGCCCGGTGCTGTTCGGCGCCTTTGTACCTAATTCGTCATTAATTGGGCGTAGAGGAAGAGGTGCCGGCACTGGTCGGGGTGATCCGGTATTGACTTCACAGGCAGACCCTCCTAAGCTTTGAAAGTAGTTTTGTAAAGCCCTTAGGAGAAGCCGTGCACCACCTGGTGGCAACGAGTAGCGCGCGCCTTCTCGCCAAGTCTCTGGCTCGGTTACGGTTGAACGTGTGGGATCAGACCGCATGCTGAAGCGCCTGCGAAAGGCACGAACCCGCCTCTATCTAGCGGAGTTGGCGCGTGCCAGTGCCTGGACGCTCGCCGTGTTGGCATTAGCGGCCAGCGCCTTCGTTCTATCCAGCAGACTTAACCTGTTCACGCTACCGCCGCTGATCGCCGAGTTGGCGGCAGTGCTCGTCTGCGCCGTTGCAGCACTCGTCGCTTGGCGCAAGACCCCAGACTTGCCTGGCACTGCCCGCGCCGTAGAACGGCACTTCGGCCTAGACGAACGCCTTAGCACCAGCCTGGAGTTGGGGGGCCGCCACGACGCCCTCGCGGAAGCCTTGCGCGTAGACGCCGAGCAGCACGCCGAGGGGCTGACGTTGGTGGGCTTCGGGGCGCCGCGCCTGAGCCGCCTTCAAGGTTGGGCGCTGGCCGCCGCGGCCGTCACCACCCTCGTCGCCATGTTCGTGCCGCTGAGGTCACCGAGTGCCCCGGCCTCGGCTACGGGCCAAAGCACAGGCGCGCCTGGCTCTGCGCCAGCTACCGCCCAGCAGGAGTTCGTGCGTCAGGCCGTCGCCCAGGTGCAGGCCGCGGCGCCAGCCAGCAGCGCTGCCCAGGACGTCCGCACCAACAAGGGGCCAGGCGCGACGCGCCAACCCA
>JBIQMD010000306.1:0-3251 GCA_044463725.1 Truepera radiovictrix | reverse complement strand
CGGTAGGCGTCGGCTTCGTGCTTAAGCGAGAAGCGCCGCACGGTTACGCCGGCGGCGGCGGCCTCCTCCGCCCACGCCCTCAAGATCGGGTCGTCGTGGTTGATGACGAGGGTGCTCGACGAGTCGAGGTTGGCGATGAGGTTGTGCTTCGCCGCGTGGTAGGCGGCGACGCTGCCGTGGCGGTCGATGTGGTCCTCACCCAGGTTCAGGAGCACGGCGACGTCCGGCCGGAAGGTGGGGCAGCGCTCGAGCTGAAAGGACGACAACTCGACGACGTGAACGGCGCCAGGCCGAGCAACGGCCGCTAGCGCGGGGACGATGTTGCCGCCTGCTACCGCGTCGAAGCCCGCGGCCGCCAGAGTGTCCGTCGTCCAGCGCGTGACGCTGCCCTTACCGGCCGTGCCGCTGATGCCGATGTAAACGCCTGGCGTGGTGCGCCACACCCACTCGACCTCGCCGATGACCTCAGTGCCGGCTGCCCGCAGCGCCACGAGGTCGTGGTGGTCGATGGGGACGCCGGGCGCCGCGATGGCGACGGCGAACCCGCCGCTGGCGGGGTCCGTGACGCGGCGCGCGCCGAGCGTCAGCGCCGCAGCGATGTCTTCGCCAGTTGCGCGCTGTTCGAAGAACGCCACCCTGTGGCCATGGTCGTGCAGGAGCGTCAGCGCCGCTAGCCCGGAGCGCCCTAGGCCGTAAACGAGCGTTTCATCCGGCGCCTGCGTCATGCCAATCCTTGGCGCAGGAGGGTGGCGAAGGCCACGCACAGCGCCGTGACGATGTAGAAGCGCACCGTAACGCGTGTCTCGCTCCAGCCGCTCAGCTCGAAGTGATGGTGTAGTGGGCTCATGCGCAGGAGGCGCTTGCCGCCCGTCAGGCGGAAGTACGTCACTTGCAGCATGACTGAGAGGACCTCGAGTACGGGGATGAGGGCGACGAGGGGAAGGTACCAGACGGTGCCGCCCAGGATGGCGAGGCCGGCGACTGCGGCGCCGAGCGCCTCGGAACCAACGCCGCCCATGATGACGCGCGCCGGGTGGCCGTTGTACCAGAGGAAGCCGAGCAGCGCCCCCAGTACTGCGGCAGCGAACGGCGAGCCGATGAAGAAGAGGAGCACGATGGCCGTCACGCCCGCCGCGAGTCCATCGAGGCCGTCGGTCAGGTTGAAGGCGTTGATGGCCCCGACGATCACGAACGCGAACGCCAGCACGTCGAGCCAGCCGACGGCGAAGAGGCTAGACCCAGTGCTGACGGCCCACCACGCGAAGGCCAGCGCGAGCGCACCCTGCACTAGCAGGCGATAGCGGGCGCCGAGGCCGGCCTGGACCTCATCGAGCCCCTGAGCCTTGCGGCGTTTGCGCGCCAGTGACAGCGAGTCGTCGTACAACCCCAGCAGAGCGGACCCGGCAACGAGCAGCGCGAGCGCTAGTTCCGACCCTAACGGCGCGCCCCCTAGCGCGGCCCAAGCTATGAGCGCCGCGATGAGGAACGCGACGCCGCCCATGGTGGGGGTGCCTGCTTTGGCGAGGTGACTCTCCGGTCCCTGCGTGCGGATGACCTTGCCCCACCCAGCGCGTTTGGCGATCTGCACGAACGTGCCGGTGAGGACGAGGCTGATGAGGGCTGCGACTACCAGGGTCAGCATGCTGCACCCTCCCTAGGGGCTTCCTCGTTCGGCTGCCAGTTGCCCTCTGCAGCTAGGCGCCTCAGTTCCGTTGCGAGAAGTTCCATGCCCAGCGACCGTGAACCCTTGACGAGCACGGTCGCGCCGACTGGCACTGCGCTCAGGTGGCGTGCTGCTGAGCGTGCGTCTGGCGCGTGAACGGCTCTCGGGTTGGTCTCGAGCAGCGCTGCGCTAGCAGGGCCGACGGCGACGGTGAGGTCGAGCCCCGCCGTCAACTCGCCCGCTTGCAAGTGGGCGCTTCTCTCTAGCGCGCCCAACTCGCGCATGTCGCCCAAGAACGCAACGTGAGGCGGGGGAGACGCGCGGAGGACGGTGATGGCCTCGCGTAATGAGGTCGGGTTGGAGTTGTAACTGTCGTCAAGGAGCGTTATGCCAGGGAGGTGGCTGAAGGCTAGTCGGCCAGGTTCGAGCTGAGCGCTCACCAGGCCCGTGGCCGCCACCTTGGCTGGCGTGCCCGTGAGGGTGGCCAGCGTGAGGGCGCTGAGCGCGTTCTGGGCCATCCCGTTGCCCGGCCAGGGGAGGTCGATGCTGCCACTGTCGTCGTTCGAGCGCCAAGTGAGCCTCGTTGCAGCGCCGTGCGCCGCAGCAGCGCCGCACACGCTGGCGAGCGCTCCAGGGTAAGGCTCGGGGGTAACGCCGTCGCCAACGGCAACGACGACCGAGCGCGCTAGCGTTTCGGGGTTGAGGTACGCCGCAGCTTGCGCGCTTACGACGGTCACTCCGCTCGTGCGGTCGAGGAGCAGCGTCTTCTCGCGCGCTACGCCGGCAATGTCACCGAGTGCGCTCAGGTGACTTGGTGAGATGGTGGTCAGTAGCGCGTGGTCAGGGCGCGTCAGTTCTAGTAACTCTGCCATCTCGCCTATGCGGTCTATGCCTAACTCGATGACTAGGGCGGTGGCGCCGCCCGGGTCGGCGGCATCGGCCATGGCCGCCTCGATCAGGGTCTTGGCGATGGCGTAGTGGGTGTTGAGGTTGCCGGCCGTTGACCGCGCCTGCATGGCGGCGGCCAGCATCGCTTTGGTGCTCGTCTTGCCGACCGAGCCGGTGACGGCCACGACCGGCACGGTAAGGCGGTCGCGGGCCGCGCGGCCTAGGGCGAGTAGGGCGGCGCGGGCGTCGTCTACGAGGAGGCCTTGGCGGTGGGGGCGGTCCGAGACGATGAACGCTGCGCCCCGCTCGAGGGCGGCGTCCGCGTACATGATGCCGTGGCCGCTAGCGCCTGGTAGGGCGAAGAAGGCGTCGCCTTGGCGCACGCTGCGGCTGTCGTACGCCACGCCGGTCGCGTCGTTCAGGTCCTGAGTTGGCTCGATGGTGTTGAGCAGCCTCACGAGCGTCCGGACAGCCAGCAGCGTCATGACAACATCCCCCACATGTTGACTATCTTACACATCATGCTTGTCATGCGCATGGACTGCTGCCGCTAGGGGCGCGTGGCGAGCGCGTCGGCCTTCGGAGCAACTCCCCAATGAGCAACTACCTCGCTGCCAACCGCTCTGAAGACGGGCGCGACGACGTACGTGCTCGTGCTCGAGGCCTCCGTGCTGTTCTTCGCCGGCCTGGTGGCCTTCGG
>JBIQMD010000305.1:0-3262 GCA_044463725.1 Truepera radiovictrix | reverse complement strand
TGCCCACTACAGACGCGCTCGTGATGATCCTGCCAGCCACCCCGGCCACCGCCGGTGCGCTCGACGCCAAGTTGCTGGCGCTCCTACCGCGTCACGCTTGGGTGGTCAACGTCGGCCGCGGCGCGAGCATCAACGAACCAGACCTCATCCGCGCCCTGTCGCAAGGCGAGCTGGGCGGCGCGGCCCTCGACGTGTTCTCAGAGGAACCGCTGCCTGCCAGCTCGGAACTCTGGGGCCTGCGCAACGTGATCATCTCGCCGCATGCCGCAGGCGGCCGCCCGCTCGGTGCGGAGGCCCTCGTGCGCGAGAACGTGAAGCGGCTGAACAGTGGGCAGCCGCTCCTCAACGCCATCTAACGGTCTAGGGGGTATTAGGGCGAAGGCGGGTCCCCGAGTGGCGTTACGAACACGCTCGCGAAGTTGCTGTTTCTCAGCGTCACGTCCGTGAGGTCCTCGCCAGTGAGCTCGAACGAGTAGGCGATCTGGTTCCAGCCTTCCACCAGGTCTAGGTCAAGGTGATACGAGAGCAGGAGTGACCCAACGCAGCCTGCCTCAACTGTAGAGATCTTGACGTCCCCGTCGGCGTGAACCCAGCTGATCATCTTCGCGCTTTCGATGTCGAGTTCTGAACCGTCTGGGTCGACCAACGCCGAGGCCGTTAGGGATGCTGCCCAGCCGCCGCCAGAGCGGATGAATACGTTAGGTAATCCAATTATGAGTAGAAGGCTGGTCTTCGTTACCGTCACGGTTGGGTCGCTGACGTTGGGTTCGCAGGTCGCTGAGTCGATGTTGGTGTTGATTCCAGCCGGGGGCGTGAATACGGAAGGGGGCAAGTCGGCAACGTCTGGCATGACGATGCTGGCGCTGCCGTCTGCTCTCACCGCGCTGATGGGCCCGCCGTATAAGCCCTCGCCAAGCGTTTCTACGGTGCCGGAGGTGGCAACCGCCGAGCCAGCCTCGTCGTAGAGCACGACGCGGACGTGCGAGACGTCGGGGTAGGTGGCCGGTAAGTTCAGCGCCATCTCCTGCTCGAGGAACGGCTCCGGGTCTGATGGCGGCGGTGGCCCCCCGGGTGGTGGCACCAGTGGACTCCCGCAAGCTGCTAGGGCGACGATGACGAGAAGGACGAGAAGCTTAGCTAGGTGTCTCAACTGCCTACCTCCGTAAGGTGGAGCGTGATCTATGGTCCCGATCATGCTTCCACGCCTAGGAGGTGGAGGCCGAGCAATATGCCACCCTACTGCTAGCTCAAGCCGCGCCGCGCCGCCTGACCACCACGTCTACGAAGATCGACGCCAGCAGCACGATGGCCGTGGCTATTAGCTGAATCGCGGCGCTGAGCCCGAGCAGGGCCATGCCGTTGACGATGGCGGCGATGACCACCCCGCCGAGCACGGCGTGAAGCGGGTGGCCGCGGCCGCCGAAAAGGCTGGTGCCGCCGATGACCGCCGTGGCTACGACGTACAGCACGATGGTGCCGCCGTCGAAGCTCGTCGACATCGACCGCAGCCGCGACGCGTAGACGATGCCGCCGACGCCAGCCGTTGCGGCCGCGAAGGTGAAGGCAAGGGTGCGCACCCAGGCGAGGGAGATGCCGGCGCGGCGCGCGGCCTCGGCGTTGCCGCCGATGGCGTAAACGTAGCGACCGTAACGCGTGCGGGTGAGGACGAGCGACCAGAGCATGAGGACGGCGAAGACGATGGGCAGCACGTAAGGCATGCCTCGCAGCTTGTATAGGCCAACGCCGCGGTCGGCGTTCGTCAGTAGGGTTAGGGCGACGGCCGCAGCGGCGGCGCCTACAACCGTAAGGACGGTGCGCAGCGCGCTCGGCGCCGCGAGGCCACTCTTGCGCCTCCGGCCATCTGCGCGGAAGGTCACAAGGGCGAACAAGATGACCACCACGGCAGTGAGGATCCAACCGCCGAGGTTGGATAGGGTGCCGTTCGCGATGGCGTTGATCGTGTCGCTCGGGATGGGGATGGTGCCGCCGGTGCCAAGCAGGATGATCATCACGCCCTGCCAGCCAAGCAGGCCGGCCAGCGTTACGACGAATGATGGCAAGCGCAGCCGCGTGATGAGGGTCCCCTGTAGGAAGCCGATCGCGCCCGTAACAACGAGCGCGGCAATGATGGCGGACCACCACGGCCAACCGACGCGCACCTGCACGAGCTCGGTCACGACCACGCCCCCGATGCCCGCAACGTAACCGAGGGAGAGGTCTATCTCGCCAAGCAGGAGCACGAACACCTCGCCCATGCCGATGAGCATGAACACAGACGCTTGTACGAGGAGGTTTACTAGGTTACCGGTAGATAGGAAGCGGTCGTTGAGTGACTGGAAGATTATCGCGATGAGGACAACCCCGATGATGACCGGCAGCACGCTGGTGCCGCCTCCGCCAGTCATGCGCTTCGCGGCTTTCTTCGTCGTCGCAGTGGGTGCAGCGCTGACGCTTTCGTCCGTCACGCGGCACTCGCCCTTCCGGTGGTCATCAGCTCGACCACCGACTGCACGTCAGTGCTCGCCGCTGGCCCCTCGCTGACGACCTGACCCAAACGCATGACCGCGATGCGGTCGGCTACGGCGAACACGTCCGTCAGGTTGTGAGAGATGATCATGACCCCTAACCCCCGCTCGGCCAGGCGCCTGACCAACTCGAGGACCTGACGCGTTTGGGCCACGCCGAGGGCGGCGGTTGGCTCGTCGAGGATGACGAGCTTGGAGTTCCACATGACGGCCTTGGCCACTGCCACGGACTGGCGTTGCCCGCCGGATAGCGCGGCAACTGGCAGCCGCACGGACTGCACGGTCGTAACGCGCAGGTCGGCCAACGTCTTCATGGCCGCCGTCTCCATGCTGTCTTCGATGAGCAGCCCGCGCTTGACGATCTCGCGGCCGAGGAACATGTTCTGCACCACGTCGAGGTTGTCGCACAATGCCAAGTCTTGGTAAACGACCTCTATGCCGAGGTCGGACGCCTCACGCGGAGAGCGGAGCCTGACAGGCTTGCCGTTCCAGTACACGTGCCCTTCGTCAGCGAGATAGGTGCCAGCCACTACCTTCACCGTCACTGACTTGCCTGCGCCGTTGTCGCCGACGAGGGCCGTCACTTTACCGGCCGGGACGGTGAGGTTGACGCCTTTCAGGGCGTTCACGGCCCCGAAGCTTTTGCGAACGCCCTCTAGGCGCAGGAGCGGCTCGGCAGCCGCTGCCTGTGGTTGCCGAGCCTGCTCGGAGGTCATGCTTATCTGCCTACTGGCCGA
>JBIQMD010000304.1:0-3266 GCA_044463725.1 Truepera radiovictrix | reverse complement strand
GCACCCTCGAACGGCTGCAGGGCGTGATCAACGAGCGGCTTGCCGTGCTACCCGAGGCGGCGTACGTGCGCAAGCTACACGAACGGGGCATCGGCTACGTGGCGCAGAAGGTGGTCGAGGAGGCAGGCGAGGTGATCGTGGCCGCGTTGCAAGCGCAGGATGACGAACTCGTCGGGGAGACGGCCGACCTCCTGTTTCATTTGAGCGTGCTGCTAACGGAGCGCGGCGTGAGCCTAGGCAGGGTGGCGGCCAAGCTAGACGAGCGGCGCAACTGACGCGGTATCGGGGGACTATGCGGCGTGCGTGGCGAAGTAATAGCCTCTAACGGATGCCGCAGCGGTCCCGTTCACTACTACTCACCTTTTTGGCCATCGCCGCCTTGGTGGCCGCGTGTGCGCCTGGCGCCAAGCCAGACGACCTCGCCCGCGCCGGAACGACCAGGGCGACGACTAGTGGGTCGCCACTCGACGGCATCGGCTATGTCCCGAGCGCCGTACCTGAGACGGCGTTGCGCCAGCGGCCAGCTGACGCCCCTGACCTCGTCATCATCGCGTTCTCAGGCCATTGCGGCCTCGTGTGCGACACGCGCAGCACCTGGTCATATCTTGACCACGCCAGCGAGAGCACGGGCGGGGTGGCCGTACTTGACGGCATCAAGACGGCATACGAGCACCTCGGCTTCGGGCACATCGAGGTCTTCGGAGTCTCGTCTTTCGCCACCAGCCATTACAGCTCGATCAGCGGCAAGATCGAGCAGGGCTACCTGCAGGCGCAGGCGTACCTCGACGAGGTCAAGGCCGCCTGGATCGACGGCGTCGCAGACCCAACGCGCGTCGTCCTCGTTGGCCACTCGCACGGCACCGTGTGGGCCTCGCTATTGGCCATGAACAACCTCGACGTCACCTTCGACTCGTTCGTGGCGCTGGACGCCATCTGCTGGATGTGGTGGAACAAGCACAAGGGCTTCATCAAGGACACGTTCGTCGACGGTCCCTGGACCATCCCGTTCCCACTCGACTCCGGCGACCCGTGCGGCACCCTGAGCGTGCCAGGCCAGAAGCAGCCCATGAACATCAACGACGTCGTGCCGGCCAACGTCATCTTCGGACTAGAAGTACGGACCAGCTTCCGGCTCTTCTCCCTCGACCCGAACGTGTTAGCTGACGACGACGTGAACGTGCGCATCAACGGGTCGTCAAGCAACGTCTGGGGCATTACGGCGCAGGAGTCGCACAGTAGCCTTGGCAACCACTACAACCGCTCCATCAGTTGGGTTGCCTCCATGCTTCAGGCGTTGGGCGTGCCTGACCACGGCGCCTACCCCATGTCGTCGTTCGTGCTGCCGCCCCCGCCAGCAGGCTTCGGCTACAGTCAAGGCGAGTTGGTCCCCGCCACACCCTGAGTCCCACGCCAGCGTTATTCACCGAGGTGGGAGTACAACGGCCCACGCGGTGGGAGCGTTGGCAGCATAGTAGGGCATGGCCAAGCCCAGTTCCGGCAACTCGACTTCAAGCAAGAGGGCCTCAGCGGTGGACAAGCACGACACTGAGAGGCGCCAGCCAAGCGCACGCGTGATCAGGACAGGCGGCCTCGAGGCCGCTTTGGTCCTCGACATGGTGCGGGTGACGGAAGAGGCCGCCATCGCCGCCAGTCGCGTGGCGGGCAAAGGTGACGCCGACTTGGTCGACCAGGCCGGCGTCGACGCCATGCGCGCGGTGCTGAACGAACTACCCATCGACGGCGAGATCGTCATTGGCGAGGGCGAGCGCGACGAGGCGCCGATGCTCTACATCGGCGAGCGCGTTGGCACCGCCGGCCCAGAAGACTGGGAGGTCGACATCGCGGTCGACCCCGTCGAGGGCACGAACATCACGGCCCGCATGATCAACGGCTCCGTCGCCGTGATCGCCATGGCCGAGCGCGGCGGGCTCTTCCAAGCGCCGGACACGTACATGGAGAAGCTCATCGTCGGGCCGCCAGCCAAGGGCAAGGTCGACTTGACGTGGCCGGTGGCTGCCAACCTACGAGGTGTGGCGCTGTCGCTTGACCGGGCCGTTGACGATCTCACCGTCGTCATCCTCGACCGTCCGCGCCACGAGCAGCTCATCCGCGAGGTGCGCGACGCGGGCGCCCGCGTCAAGCTCATCGGTGACGGCGACGTGATCGCCGCGCTCGCCGCCGCCGTTCGCGGCACCAACGTCCATGCCGTCATGGGCACGGGTGGTGCTCCGGAGGGAGTGCTAGCGGCCGCGGCGCTCAAGTGCCTCGGTGGTGAGATCCACGGGCGCTTCAGGCCCCGCAACGAGGACGAGCGCAGGCGTCTAGAGGCGGCTGGTGCTAGCGAGGACCGCGTATACCGCACCGAGGAGTTGGCGCCTGGACGCGACATCGTGTTCAGTGCCACAGGCATCACGGACGGCGACCTCCTGAGGGGGGTCAAGTTCTTCAAGAACGGTGCGCGCACGCATAGCATCACCATGGGTTACCGTTCCCGCGTCATCCGTTTCACGGATTCCGTCCACCTCCTTGGCGACGGGGCGCGGGTGACCATTCAAGTCTGAGAGGTGAGCATGGACGCTCCCAAGCCGTTGGCTGGCAGCGTCGCACTCGTTGCGGGTGCGACGCGGGGAGCAGGGCGGGCGATCGCCGTCGGGCCTTTTCGCTAACGCAAGCGGGTCTGGGCGGCGCGCCAAGTACGTCAGTCTGAGCGCGCGGCCTCTGCGAGCGTGCTACTGCCCTCGGCGGTGGCCGCCCACTCAGCGAACTCTTTCAGGGCCCGGCCGCGGTGACTAACGGAGCGCTTCTGCTCGAGGGTCGCCTCAGCGAAGCTGGTGCCCAGCTCGGTGCTTAGGAAGATCGGGTCGTAACCGAAGCCGTCAACCCCGCGGGGGCCATGCAAGATGGAGCCCGCGCTCTCACCCCTGAACGCCTTCACCGCGCCTGCTGGTGTGGCAAGCACGATCACAGCCACGAAACGCGCGGTGCGCTCACCGTCAGGCACTTTCTGCAGCCGCCTGAGGAGGTGCGCCATGCGCTCGCCGTCCGTAAGTCCGGCGCCGCCGTAGCGCGCCGTGTAGACGCCGGGTGCGCCAGCTAGCGCCTCGACCTCCAAACCGGAGTCGTCTGCCAAAGCAGGTAGACCGGTCAGTGCAGTTACATGCCCCGCTTTGACCAGGGCGTTCTCCTCGTAGCTAGCTCCCGTTTCCTCAGGGAACTCGCTCACGCCGACGTCGGTTGCCGCCACAAGCTCGAGCCCGGTAGCAGCA
>JBIQMD010000303.1:0-3267 GCA_044463725.1 Truepera radiovictrix | reverse complement strand
AGCGGCGGGATGGTGCTCGAGAAGAGGCTACCGGGTCCAAGCACGATGAGGTCTGCCGCTAGGAGCGCCTGCTCGACCTCGGGTAGACCTTGTGGTGCCGCTGGCTCCGTGGCAAGCGCCTTGACGGCGCCAGGCACGGAGCGCAGCGCTGCCTCACCGCGCACGATCTCGCCGCCGACCTTCTCGACGACCAAGGTCACGGGCTCAGCCGTTGCTGGGTAGACGGCCCCAGACAAGTCGAGGAGGCGGTTCATGAGCCTCAGGGCGTTACCGAAGTCGCCCTCGACCTCGGCAACCGTCGTGATGAACAGGTTGCCGAAGGTGTGGCCGTCCAACTCTCGTCCGCGGTTGAACCTGAACTGCAGTAGCCGAGTGAGTTCGGACTCGTTGTCCGACAGCGCAGCAAGGCAGTCGGTGAGATCACCTGGCGCAGGCATGTCGAACGCTTGGCGCAGCCGCCCCGAACTACCGCCGTCGTCGCTGACGGCAACCACTCCCGTCAGGTTGGTGGTGTGCTTACGCAGACCACGCAGCAGGTTCGACAGGCCGCTGCCGCCGCCGAGGGCAACCACTCGTGGCCCCTTGGCCAGCAGCACCCTCCGGTATAGCAGGCGGGCTGCGTCGTCAGGGTGAGGCAGCCAGTTCGAGAGCAACGAACGGTTGAGCCGGCCGATGGCGACTACGGCAACGCCGAGCCCGAGCAGCGCAACGGCTACGGAGATCCAACCACCGGCGTTGTCCCATGGGCTCGAGCGCAGCATGGCTTCGATGGGCTCGGCTAGTTGGGCTCGGCCCTCGTCGAAGGCCCACAGGCCCCACCCAACCGCCCCAAGCACGAGAAGGAGGCCACCGCTGGTGGCCAGCAACAGGTGCCGTTTGACGCCCATGCCGGGCGCCAACCAGAGTCGCATCCTGCTGAGGCCAGCCAAGCCGTCGTTCATTGCGCCCCCTCGCCCCCCTTGTGGTGCTCCGCCAGGGCCGCCTCGAGGTCGCGGTGCTGCGCCTGCGTGCGGTAGCTGCCTGCCAAGTCGTGACTGAGGCGTTCGACCACGGCCACGGAACGGTGCTGACCACCAGTACAACCCACCGCGACGACGTAGTTGCTGCGCCCCGTACTCTCGGCCAAGTACGCCAGCGAGCGAACCAACAGGCGGATCTGGTGGTAAAGCTCCAACGCTTCGGAGGAGAAGACATAGCGCTGGACCTCCGCGTCCGTGCCTGGCAGTGGCCTCAGCTCGTCCGAGTAGAACGGATTGGGCATGCCGCGCACGTCGAGGACGACGTCGACGTCGGTCGGAATGCCACGCTTGAAGCCGAACGACACCAACCGCAGCAGCGGTCCTGCACCGCCAGAGAAGCGGTCCCACAGGAGCTGTGTAAGCGCCCTAGCGCTGGTGCTGGTCGTGTCGATGACGTCGTCGGCCAATGCGCGTAGTGGCTCGAGGACCACGCGCTCGGCGGCCAAGTCAGACGTGAGGGTGCCGGTCGAGATCGGGTGGGCGCGGCGCGTGAAGTTGTAACGCTTGACCAGCACCTCGTCGGACGCGTCGAGGAAGAGTAGCCGCGGGGCACGGCCCTGTTCCTCGAGTTGAGCCAGCGCGCCCGGCGCGTCTTTCAGGTAGTCGCGGGCGCGGATGTCGATGCTGATGCAGACGCCCTTCCACTCGCCCGTCACGCGCTCGACGAAGTCGGGCCACAAGGCGGGCGGCAGGTTGTCAACCGTGTAGAAGCCGATGTCTTCGAGCGCGTGCAACGCCGTCGTCTTGCCAGCGCCGCTTAGGCCGGTGAGGACGACGAGGGGCAGCGGCTGCGCGGCGGGCGCCTCCTGGCCGCTCACGGTGTCTCCGCCATGAAGTCGCATGCCACGAGCAACTCGCCTTGCTCGACGATCGCATAGTTGCCAACGTGAGCAAGCAACGTTCCTGGGCAGAGGATTAGCGACGTGCGTCCGACGTCCTGTACGACGAAGCGCTTACCGCCGCGCACGACCTCCGAGAAGGCCGCGGTCGGTTCTACGGTGAGCAGCGGAATCGGGCCGAGACCCTGGATGACCCGCCACCGCGTGCCGTCGTGGACGACGCGCGCGTCCTGGCCCGCCACCTTGACGTTGAAAGCGGGCACGGCGCCAGGGTCGTTGACCGGCGCCCACTCGGCGGGCTTCATGAAGCCAACTGTGCGTGAGGCGCAGGCGTGCGCCGTTGCGCCCGACGTGAACTCCACGACGGCGGCCTCGCGGACTATGGCACCAGTGATGGCCTCGGCCAGCGCCTCCGCAGCCGAGCGGTCGGTGAAACAGCCGATGCGCACGCGCACGAACTGCAGGCCGTCCTGCATGGCGAACTCCGTGTAGGCGTCGAACGAGCGGGAGCGGAGGTCCTCCGCCGCCGACTGCGCCTCACGGTAGTCACGTAGCGCCACCGTCTGCACCGCCCACGCCTCAGCCGCGGCCCAACTCGGCGCGGCCATGAGCATGGCCGCTACCAGCACGAGCGCGCTTAGCCTCACGCTGCCGCCTGGCCGATCAGCGGTACCAAGTTCGAGAGGATGCGCAGCCCTACGCCCTGGCTCTTCTCAGGGTGAAACTGCGTTGCGTAAACGTTGCCGTAGGAGAATGCCGAGAGGAAGGCAACGCCAGCGTACTCCGTGATGGCGCCCGGCAGGGGTGCGGCTCCAGGCGCTACCTCCGCGTAGTACGAGTTCGCGAAGTAGACGTAGTCACCGGGAGCGACCCCAGCAAGTAGCGGTGACGCTCCGCGCGGCGTCAGTTGGTTCCAGCCCATCTGCGGCACGCTGCCGTGCCCGCTGGGGAAACGCTTGACCCAGCCGCCAACCAGGCCAAGACCGGGCTCGTCTGGCGCCTCGTCCGAACCATCCAGCAGTAGTTGAAGCCCGACGCAGATGCCGAGGAACGCGCGGCCGGCAGCGACGTGGTTGCGCACTGCCGTCTCGAAGCCAGACGCGCGGAATGCGCGCGCCACCTGCCCGAAGTGCCCTTGACCAGGCAATACGAGCAGGTCGGGCGTGCCGACCTCGGTAGGTTCGTCCACCACGCGGGGGCTCAAGCCGGCGCGCGCAAGGGCGCGCTCGATGCTGCGCAGGTTGCCTGCACCGTAATCGACGACTACGCTCTTCACAGCAGCCCCTTGGTGGAGGGTAGCTCCCCGTGCGTTACGCGCGTAGCGTCTCGCAGCGCTCGCGCGAACGACTTCATGATGGCTTCGCAGGCGTGGTGTGATTCGTCGGCCGCCAAGAGGCGCACGTGCATGG
>JBIQMD010000302.1:0-3274 GCA_044463725.1 Truepera radiovictrix | reverse complement strand
TTCGAGACGCGCGACCGTTACCGCAAGGTTGTCGAGCGCATAGCTCGACGCAGCGAGGTCGATGAACTCGCGGTGGCGCGCGCCGCAGTCAAGCTGGCCGCAGACGCAGCGGGCGCCGAGCCAGGAAGACCCAGAACGCAGCACGTCGGTTACTACCTCATCGACCGTGGCGTCGAAGAGCTCGAACATGCGCACGGCTACCGGCGTTCGGCTGGTGAGCGCGTGAGGGCGTGGGTGCACGCGCACCCGACCACCGTCTACCTCGGCAGCATCGTGGTCGCCGCGGCCGCGCTCATCCTGTGGGGCTGCGCATACGCCGCATCTGTCGGCGCTAGCGCCTGGATGGTCGTGCTCGTCGCCGTACTGCTGCTCGTGCCGGCGTTGACCGTTGCGGTGGCGCTCGTCAACTATGGGGTCAACCACCTGCTCGAGCCCAAGCTCCTTCCGAAGTTGGACTTCAGGGGCGGCGTGCCGCAGGCGCACGCCACGGCCGTCGTCATGCCTGTGCTGGTCGGCAGTCGCGACGAGATCGACGAACTCTTGAGCCAACTCGAGCGCCACCATCTCGGCAATCCCGACCCGCAGCTCTCGTTCGCGCTCCTCACGGACTTCCCGGATGCTGACGCCGCCACCCTGCCTGGTGAGTCCGACCTCCTCGAGTACGCCACGGAGAGAATCGAGCGTCTGAACGCTACCTACGGGGCCGCCAACCGCGACGCGCCGTTCTACCTCCTGCACCGTGGCCGCCGCTGGAACCCGCGCGAGGGCGTGTGGATGGGGTGGGAACGCAAGCGGGGCAAACTCACGGAGCTCAACCGCCTCCTGCGCGGCGCGACGAACACCACGTTCGAGTTGACCGTCGGCGCCATGGAGCGGCTGACGCAGGTCGAATACGTGCTTACGCTCGACGCCGACACGCGCCTGCCCCCAAGCAGCGCCCACCGCCTGATCGGCACGCTCGCTCACCCCCTCAACCGCGCGGAGTTCGGCGAGAACGGCCGCATCGTCGAGGGGTACAGCCTCCTGCAGCCACGCACGGACGTGCTGCCCGAGAGCGCTAACGCGTCGCGTTTCAGCCGCCTCTTCGTTGGCGAGAACGGCCTCGACCTCTACACGACGGCCGTTTCCGACGTCTATCAGGACCTCTTCGGGGCAGCGATCTTCGTCGGCAAGGGCCTCTACCGCCTCGATGACTTCGAGCGGGCGCTCGAGGGCCGCGTGCCTGAGAACAGCCTCCTAAGCCATGATCTGCTCGAGGGCATCTACGGCGGCGTAGCGCTCGTCAGCGACGTCGTGCTCTACGAGGAGTACCCGCCAACCTACCTCGCGCAAGTGCAGCGCGCGCAGCGCTGGGTGCGCGGCGACTGGCAGTTGTTGCCGTGGCTCGTCGCTACCCTCCTGAGGGTGAGGGGTGGCGGCGCTGGCGAGCGCCTCGGCCTCGCTGGTGCATGGAAGATCGCGGATAACCTGCGCCGCAGCCTCCTCGCGCCCGCACTCTTCCTCCTCTTCCTAGGCGGCTGGTTGGTGCTGCCTGGTTCGGTGCTCGTCTGGACCGTGATAGCCATATCCACGCTCGTCGCCCCACTACTCGCAAGCGCCGTGATCGCGTACGTTGCGGGCCTGATCGAGAACGACGAGGTGCCTGGCCGCCGCAGGCTGATGGCGTGGCAGCCGCTCAGTCAGGCGCTCGGGCGTTTCGTGATCACCCTATCGTTCGTGCCGTACGAGGCCATCATGGTCGGGACGAGCGTGACCATCACCCTGTTCCGCCTCTTCGTCACCCACCGCAACCTACTGACGTGGCGCACGGCCGCGCAATCGAACCGCTCGCCAGTCCCGACGTTGCTCGGCAACGTCCAGCGCATGGCGTGGGCCTTGGCCCTGACGCTCGTGACTACCGTCCTGCTAGCGAGGTTCAAGCCCACCTCGCTAAAGGAGGCGGGCGTCGTGCTCGTCCTCTGGTTCCTTGCCCCGCTAACGGCGTACTTGTTGTCCGTGGCGAGCACCGCCATGCAGCGGGCCCTAACGGCCGAGGAGCGCAGTACGCTTCACGGGCTCGCGCGGCGCACCTGGCTCTACTTTGAGAGCTTCGTTGGGCCAGAGGACAACTGGCTGCCACCGGACAACGTGCAGCTCGACCCCAATCCGGTCACGGCGCACCGCACCTCGCCTACGAACATCGGGCTCATGCTGCTCTCTACCCTGGCGGCGCACGACCTCGGCTACCTTGGCATGGTCGACCTGTCTCTCCGCCTACGACAGACGCTAGACGTGGTCGACCAACTAGAGCGCCACAACGGACATCTCTTCAACTGGTACGACACTCGCAGCCTCGAGCCGCTGCACCCGCGTTACGTGTCCAGCGTCGACTCAGGCAACCTGGCCGCAGCGCTCATGGCCCTGCGGCAGGGCTGCCTCGCGCTACTCAGGCAACCGCTAGACCTGGCGGTTTGCTTCCGCGGGCTAGAAGATGGCCTCGCCGTGCTCGAGGAAGTCCTCACCGCCGGCCTCCCGGCTGGCGCGGCGCTGGTTGGGTCGGTGGCCGAGCTGCGCGGCCGCGTAGCGGCAGACGGCGCCGTGAGGGAGCGCTGGCCTGGCCTAATCGGTTACCTGAGGACCGCTGCCTGGCCCGCCCTCGAAAAGGGACTCCTCGACGTGATGGACTCGGGCGACCTGTCCGGTCAGGATCTCACCGCAGCTCGCCTCTGGTCGGAGCGCGTCAATCACGGCATACGGGTGACCCTCAAAGAGTTCGAGTCGTTGGCCCCATGGGCAACGGCTTTGGGTGAGGCGCGGCCGTGGGCGGCGGCGCTCACAGCTGGCAGCCCAGCCGAAGCAGCCTGGGCCGACGTGCAGCTCGCCTTCTCCGCCGAGCCCGCCCTTGACGGGCAAGAAGCGTGGGCGGCGGAAGGCGCGCTTGCCATCACTGCGCTGCGTGGCGCCCTGCCAAGTACCGCAGACGACGAGCGCGCGTGGTGCGACAAGTTCCTAGCGCGCCTGGCCTCTAGCACCAGCGCCGTGACTGGCCTCATCAAGGCCTTCGTAGAGCTGGCAAGGCGGATTGACGCCCAGGTGGACGGCACGGACTTCAGCTTCCTCTTCGACTCCGCGCGGCAACACCTGCACATCGGCTACAACGTCGACACTGGCAGGTTGGACGTCAACTACTACGACCTGCTCGCCTCCGAATCGCGGCTCGCTAGCCTCGTTGCCGTCGCCAAGCACGACGTGCCGAGCAGTCACTGGGTTCACCTCAACCGCCCGTTGGGCGCCG
>JBIQMD010000301.1:0-3275 GCA_044463725.1 Truepera radiovictrix | reverse complement strand
ACGCGCGACCGGTGCTAGACTGGGCGCACTCGCGTGCCCAGCGGCCCTGGCTGCAAGGCACGCTCTTCGGAGGCGAAACATGAAGGTGCTGATCCTCGGCGGAGACGGCTTCTGCGGTTGGCCGACCAGCCTACACCTGAGCAACCTCGGGCACGAAGTAGTCATCGTCGACAACCTCTCCCGGCGCGACATCGACAACGAACTCGAGGCGGGCAGCCTCACCCCCATCCAACCGATGGGCGTACGCCTCAAGGCGTGGCAGGAACTGACTGGCAAGGTCATCGACTTCGTGAACCTCGATGTGGCGCAAGACTACGCTGGGCTCCTCGCCCTGCTCGAGCGTGAGCAGCCGAACGCCATCGTGCACTTCGCCGAGCAGCGCGCCGCGCCTTACTCGATGAAGAGCAGCCGCAACAAGCGTTACACGGTCGACAACAACGTCAACGCCACCAACAATCTGCTCGCGGCCGTCGTCGAGAGTGGACAGGATATCCACCTCGCCCACTTGGGCACCATGGGCGTCTACGGCTACGGTACGGCCGGCATGAAGATCCCAGAGGGTTACCTAGCCATCGAGGTAACGACGGACGATGGGCGCAAGGTCAGCCAGGAGGTCCTCTACCCGACCAACCCCGGCAGCATCTATCACATGACCAAGTCCCTCGACCAGATCCTCTTCGCGTACTACGCCAAGAACGACCGCCTGCGGATCACGGACTTGCACCAGGGGATCGTGTGGGGCACCAACACGCCCGAGACGAACCTCGACGAGCGCCTCATCAACCGCTTCGATTACGACGGCGATTACGGAACGGTGCTGAACCGCTTCCTCATGCAGGCGGCCGTCGGCCACCCGCTGACGGTGCACGGCACCGGCGGGCAAACACGCGCGTTCATCCACATCACCGACACCGTCAAGTGTGTGCAGTTGGCGCTCGAGAACCCACCGGCGCGCGGCGAACGCGTGAAGATCCTCAACCAGATGACCGAAACGCACCGCGTACGCGACCTCGCGAACATGATCGCCGAGCTAACCGGCTGCGAAGTTGCGTTCACGCCCAACCCACGCCGTGAGGACGCTGAGAACGACCTGTTCGTGCGTAACGACCTCTTCCTCAACCTCGGCCTGCAGCCGACGACGCTGGAAGCTGGCCTGCTAACGGAAGTGACCGAGGTGGCGCGCAAGTACGCCGACCGCGCCGACCTCAGTAAGATCCCGTCTACCAGCACCTGGACGCGCGAGAACCGCCCTGGCGACCCTGCATTGGCGGCCACAGAAGCGGTCGGCAAGGCCTGAACCACGCGGTCGCGGCATGAAGATCGCGCTTTTCACCGAGGTCTTCCTGCCGAAGGTCGACGGGGTAGTGACGCGCATAACGCGCACCCTCGAACAGTTGGCGGTGCTCGGGCATGAGGTCCTCATCTTCGCACCGCACGACCCGCCATCCTCATACGCAGGGCACCGCGTCGTGCGAGTCCCTGCGTTGCCCTTCAGGCCGTGGTACCCGGAGCTGTTCTTGGGTATGCCGCGGCCTAGGCTCGGGCGCGAACTAGACCGCTTTCAACCGGACGTCGTGCACGTGGTCAACCCGGTAGTCCTTGGGCTGTGGGGTACGGCGTTGGCGAAGCAGCGCAACTTGCCCCTCTTGGCGAGTTACCACACTGACATCACGCAGTACGCGCTACACCTCAAGTTGCCGATCTTGCAGGAGCCCTCACGGCGCTTTCTGCGCGACGTGCACAACCAGGCGCACGTGAACCTCTGCACCAGCGTGCCGATGGTCAAATCGGCGCGTGCTCTCGGAATACGGCGCGTGCGGCTATGGCCCAAGGCGGTAGACACCGACCTCTTCCGCCCGGAGCGGCGCACGCAGGCCATGCGCGCTCGCTTGACGGACGGCCACCCCGAGGCGCCGCTGATGACGTACGTTGGTCGGCTCTCGTTCGAGAAGCGCCTCGATTGGCTCTACGCGCCCGTTACGCAGCTCGGGGGTGCGCGACTCGCGTTAGTCGGTTCTGGCCCTGCAGAAGCCGACCTCAGACGCCGCTTCAAGGGCACCAACACCGTGTTCACTGGCTACATGTCTGGCCTCGAGCTGGCTGCTGCCTACGCGAGTTCCGACGTCTTCGCCTTCCCATCTGACACGGAAACTCTCGGCTTCGTTGCCATGGAGGCCATGGCGTCAGGAGTACCCGCCGTTGGCGCCCGCGCAGGCGGCATACCAGACGTCATCAACGACGGTGAGAACGGCCTGCTCTTCACCCCGGGCGACTTGGGCGACCTCACCGAGAAACTCCACGAGCTCCTCTACGATCCTGCGAGGCGGCGGCAGCTAGGCGCCAGGGCACGCGCCGACATGGAGCAGTTCGGTTGGCGGGCGGCCACCCAGGCGGTGGTCGATTACTACGAGCTGGCCATCAAGGTCAGGCGCATCTTCGACCCACCTAGCGTGTTCTGACCGCGCCGAGCGCGTTAGAAGCGCGGGACGATAACGGGGTACTGCCCGTCGCGGAGCACGGTCACCTGTGTGTTGAAGACACGCTCTAGCGTGGCGCTCACGAGCACCTCGTCAGGGGCGCCAAGCGCAACGACCTTGCCCGCCTCCAGCAGCACGAGTCGGTCGCAGCTCCTGGCCGCCAGGTTGAGGTCGTGAACCACGAGCAGCACCCCGACACCGGAGGCCGCCTGAGCCCGGGCATACCGCATGACTTCGACCTGGTAACGCAAGTCCAGGTGGCTCGTCGGTTCGTCTAGCAGCAGGTAGCTTGGTTCCTGCGCAACGGCGCGCGCGAACACGACGCGTTGGAGTTCGCCGCCAGAGAGCGTCTCGACCCGCCTAGCAGCGTACTCGCTCGTTGCCGTGACCGCCATCGCGCGCTCGACTACCTCGTCATCAACCTTGCGGTAGCTACCGAACAGCCCTAGGTGAGGCGCACGGCCCATGGCAACGACTTCGCGAACCAGGAACCCGACGGGCACTTCTGGCGATTGCTCGACGAGGGCGACCTCGCGGGCTAGTCCGAGCCGCGAGTAACTCGCGACCGGCTGCCCCGCCAGCGTCACTGCGCCGGAGCGGGGCGCGATCAACCGTGTGAGGACGCGCAGCACCGTGCTCTTGCCGGCCCCGTTCGGGCCGACTATTCCGACGACTTCGCCCGGCTTGACCTCGAGGCTTACATTCTCGAGAGCGCAAGCCGCCCCCGCACCGTACGCCACCGTCACATCTGCGAGTACGAGGCCGCTCGTCATCCTGCCGCGCTCCTCCTCTTGAGAA
>JBIQMD010000300.1:0-3275 GCA_044463725.1 Truepera radiovictrix | reverse complement strand
GGACATCGTCCCGCACATGCCTGGCGCCGTCGAGACGTCGTCGGACACTGCCACGATGCGCTTGATCGACTCGGGGCCCTTGCCGACGAGCATGGCGCCGCGCACGGGCTCTGCTAGTTGACCGTTGCGGATGAGGTAACCCTCGTCGACCGCGAAGTTGTACTCACCGGACCCAGGCATTACCTGCCCGCCGCCCATCGACTTGGCGTATAGGCCGAACTCGATGCCAGCGAACAGCTCCTCCTTCGGCGTGGTGCCGGGGAGAACGAAGGTGTTGCGCATGCGCGAGGTGGGGGCGTACGTGTAGTCCTGCCTGCGGCCAGAACCCGTCGCGCGGTAGCCCGTCATGAGCGCGCCCCACCGGTCAACCATGTAGCTCTCGAGCACGCCTGCGTTGATGAGCACGGTGCGTTCGGTCTGCGCGCCCTCGTCGTCGAAGCGCGAAGAGCCCCAACCGTGCGGCGTGGTGCCGTCGTCGACGTAGGTAACGACGTCGGACGCCACCATCTCGCCCAGCTTGCCCGTGAGGGCCGACGCGTTGCGCGCGACGGCCGTCGTTTCAAGCAGGTGCCCTAGCGCCTCGTGGAAGATGACGCCGCCGAAGGCGTTGCCGATCACCACCGGCATGCTGCCTGCCGGTGCCTTGCGGGCGTTCAGGTTGAGAAGCGCGACCTCTGCCGCGCGCCGCCCGATCGCGGCGGGCGGGTGGACGTCGAGGAGTTCCAACCCCATGGAGAGGCCGGGGCCGTCGTGCGCGGACTGCGTGTCTACGCCGTTGCTCGCGATTACCTGCGCTATGAGGCGCGTGCGTACGCGGCGGTCATCGGCCACTACGCCATCCGAGTTCGCGACCGAGACGTCCTGCTCCCACTCGAGCAGGCGCCCCTCCACCTGCTTGACTTCCGGAGCTATGCGCGCGGCCGCGTCTAGTTCGCGTAGGCGCTCTAGCCGCCAAGCCTTACTGCGCGCATCGAACGGGACTTCCGGTGCGTGGATGAACGGGCCGGCGTCGCGGACGCGCAGGTCGAGGCCGCCGCGGCCCTCCGCGTCAGGCACGCCAGCTGCGCCGCCTGCGCCAGTGCGGACGGCAAGCAGGTTGCCTAGGAGCTCGCCCAAAGCCGCGTCAGATAGGTCGTTCGTGTAGCCGTACACGACGTCCGTCCCGAAGAACAGGCGGATGCCAGCCCCGTAGAGCAAGCTACTGGTGGCCTCCTCGACGTTGGCGTCGATGGATCTGAGCAGGCGGCGACGCCAACGCTCGGCGTAGACCTCCACGTAGTCGGCTCCGGCGCTGCGGCCCTGATCGATGAGCGCGGCGTAGGTGTCGTGGTTGAGCATGCGCGATGCTACCGCGTTAGGGTCGCGCGAGCGGCCCATGCGAGGTCCTGCGCTCGGTAGCATCGGGCATGAGCAACGAGCGCGCTGGCGTGGAGGCCTTGACGGCCTTCCTCGCCGGAGGCCGGAGCCTCGTCCTGACTGGCGCGGGTATCTCGACCGACTCCGGCATCCCCGACTACCGCGGCGTTCACCGCCGCACTCCCGCGCCTAAGCCGATGACGTTCCAGGAGTTCACGAGCGGCGAGGAGGCCAGGCGCCGCTATTGGGCGCGCAGCACCGTCGGTTGGGCAGGCATGGCGGAGAGGCAGCCGAACGCTGGGCATCTCGCCGTGACCGAACTCGAGCGCTTGGGTCTGACGGCGGGCGTCGTGACGCAGAACGTGGACGGGCTGCACCGTAAAGCAGGTACGAGGGCGCTCATCGAGTTGCATGGCGACCTCGCGCTAGTCACTTGCCTCGAGTGCGGTACGCGCGAAGCCCGCGAGCATTTTCAGGGGCGGCTACTCGCCTTCAACCCCGAGTTCGCGGGCCTGCAAGTCGCGCTCCTTCCGGACGGCGACGCCGCGCTTCCCGACACCCTCACCCAGTCATTCCGCGTGCCGGTCTGCACCGTGTGCGGCGGCGTCCTCAAGCCGGACGTCATCTTCTTCGGCGAGAACGTCCCTCGCGTGCGCGTTGACCAGGCGAGTAGGTGGTTGGCCGCGGCGGACGCGCTGCTCGTGCTCGGCTCGTCCCTCGAGGTGTTCTCCGGTTACCGCTTCGTGAAGACCGCCATAGCGCAAGGCAAGCCTGTCGCGGTCGTGAACCAGGGCCCGACGCGCGCGGACGCCGAGGCCAGCCTGCGCTTGGATGCCGGGCTGGGTGAGGTGCTGCCGGAGGTGGCAGCCGGCCTGGCCGCGACGCAGGCTTGAGGTACCAAGGGCGGAACGTTAAGGACTGCTGAGGCCCAGCGGCGGCGCGCACAGACCTCCACACCTGCGAAGCGTGCAACATGGCGTCCATGAAGCGCAGGTACTCAGTACTCCTAAGCGCGGTGCTCGTAGTTGTGCTCGTCGCCGTGGTGATCACACGGCTGGCTGGCGAGCCGGACCGGTCGCAGGCCAACGATGCGCCGCCAGCAGCCGCGGCGCCCGCCCAACCGGCGGTTGAACCGACAGCCCAACCGAGAGCCGTAGCTGCGCCACCAGCCGCCACGTCCGAGCCCGCCGCACCGGCCACGCACACCCCAACCGAGAGCCTCTCACCAGAGATCTCGTTGACGCTCACCGGCGGCGTAGTCACCCTGCAAGCGCCAGCCGACCTCAGCCTCGCCGTCGCGGGTGAGCCGCTACTCGCCACCGCCACCATCCCGCCGTGCGACGAGGGCTTCGACTACTGCCTCTACTTGCCTCGAGGGAGTTACGCGGGCACGAACTTCAGCGCGGCGGGCACGGCCATCGAGGTGCGCGCGGACCTGACTTCGCAGACCTCGTGCCTCTTAGCCCAACCGTCCGGTTACCAGTCACTGCAGCCCGGATTGGTTGTCGAACCTGACGGCCCAGACGCCGCGTCTACCGCACGCTTTTCTGGGCTCATGGACGGTGCGGCCGGCACCTACGCCAATGGCGAGCTGCGCCGCCTGTACGTGGCGGGAAGCTGCTACGAGTTCACGAGCCGCGTCGTCGAGTCGCAGTTCGGCAACTACCCGACCGGCACCATCACGGAGTTCACCGCCGCTGACCGCCAAACGGTGCTCGGTCAGCTAAGCGACGTGCTGAAGCGCATGAGCCTGAAGCTGCCAGCTGGCAACCGGAGCGTAACGTGGCCGGCCTCGGGCACTTCTGACCTCGCACCCTTCATCCGCCTGGCCTCGCCGCTGGCCGGCGCTAGCGTGACGAGCCCACTGCAACTCAGTGGCGAGGCCGTTGGGCAGTGGTACTTCGAGGGGTCGTTCCCAG
>JBIQMD010000299.1:0-3276 GCA_044463725.1 Truepera radiovictrix | reverse complement strand
CAACTGTCCAACTCGTGGGGTGCGGAAAGCCGGGTAGCGCGAGGAAGATGTCGCACCAGATGCCTATCAGGAGCATGTTGAGGACGGTGCCGATGCCAACTCTTACCTTCGGTCCGATCACGGAGTAGATGAGCACCGCCAAGCCGGCGGCGATCATGGCTTGGCCGAAGGACAACGGCGTGAGCAGCGAGATCCCCTGGTGGAACACGTCCCACGGACCGAGGCCAACGCCGCCGACCACCATGAACGCTACTGCCAAACCGTAGAAGACGAGGCCGACGTTTAGTTGGAGTAGCCGGAGGACGAACACCGTCCAGGAGGAGGGGCGCTGCACACGCATCACCAGCGGAGCGTAACCCCAAAGCCCATGCGGGTTAGCATTCCCGGCATGTCAGCAAGTAGTGACGCAAGCAACCAAGACACTAACCCCGGCAGCGGTCACTGGCCCGACTGGGTGCAAGACGCCGTCTTCTACCAGATCTTCCCCGACCGGTTCGCGCGTAGTGCGCGCGTTCACAAGCCAGGCAACCTGGAGGAGTGGGACTCACCGCCTACACCTCACGGTTATAAGGGTGGCGACCTCCTCGGCGTCGTGGAGCACCTCGACTACCTGCAGGACCTTGGGATCACCGCGCTCTACTTGTGCCCGGTGTTCGCGTCGGCATCGAACCACCGCTACCACACGCACGATTACCACACCGTAGACCCCATGCTTGGCGGGAACGAGGCCTTAGCCGAACTCTTACAGGCGTGTCATGCGCGCGGCATGCGCGTAGTGCTCGACGGGGTGTTCAACCACGCCAGCCGCGGCTTCCTGCAGTTCAACGACCTGCTCGAGAACGGCCCATCCAGCGCTTATCGCGACTGGTTCCACGTCCACCACTTCCCCCTCAACGCTTACGGCGGTGGGCAGTTGGGTTACGACGCCTGGTGGGGCATAGCTGCGTTGCCCAAGTTCAACACCACCAACCCCGACGTGCGCGAGTACCTCTTCAGAGTGGGTGAGAAGTGGTTGGGCGAGGGCGTCGACGGCTGGCGCCTCGACGTTCCGAACGAGATCGACGACGACGACTTCTGGCGCGAGTTCCGCCGCCGCTGCCGCGCCGTCAATCCAGAGGCTTACCTGGTAGGCGAGATCTGGGATGACGCGCAGCGCTGGCTGCAGGGCGACATCTTCGACGGCGTCATGAACTACCAGCTCACGCGCGCCATCTACGGGTTCGTGGCGCGTGACTGGGCGCACGATGAGCTGTCGCGCAGTGGCCTCAACGGCATCTCGCCCATCTCTGCCAGCGAGTTCGCCGAGACGACGACTGGACTGCTAGGTCACTACCCGGAAGCTGCGGTGCACTCGCAACTCAACTTGCTTGGCTCGCACGACACCCCGCGGCTCATGACGGCATTGAAGGGCGACGCCGCCGCCGTGCGGCTCGCGCTCCTGCTGCAGTTCGGCTGGCCTGGCGCGCCGTGCGTGTATTACGGTGACGAACTCGGTTTGCGAGGCGGCCACGACCCAGGCTGCAGGCAGGGTATGCCGTGGGACGAGACGGGCGCGAACGCCCCGCAGTTGCATGATTTCGTGCGCGCGCTAGTGAGTGCCCGCCACGAGTTGGCGGCCCTGCGGCGCGGCAGCATTCAGGTGAGCGCGCCAGCCGACGGGCTGATCGTGGTCGAGAGGCAGCTCGAGGGCGCGCCGGCCGCTTGGGTAATCGTTAACGTGCAGGACGAGTCCGTGGACGTACCGGCGGACGCGCTGCCGGAAGGCGCTTACCGCGACGTGTTAACGGGCGCAATGCTCCAGCAGCGAGCAGGTGCACAGTTGGCGCCGGGTAGGGGTGGGCTGCTGCTCGTTGGTGCGTGAGGCTTCGCACCTTGAGATGGGTAACCCTCGCAGGTGTCAGCTACAAACGCTTCCAACCTCTTCTACCGACCTGCCTTACGCTGGGGGCCAAAAGACCGTCGGTGCCTGGCGGAGCTGTTGTGGCCTCGTGCCAGCAGCCCGCGGCAGAGCCTCGCGGTCGCGATGTATGCGCTTGATGGGGTCGTGCTGGCAGGCTTCCACCTAGAGGAGTTCGGGCAGGCGACAGCACATGCTATCGCCTGCTGGCCTTTGACCCCTCGGAATACAGCCCTCAGCCTGGCAGTTACGGCAGAGCGGCATTAAGGCCGCGATGAGGGGCTTCACTGAAACCGGAACCCGTAGCTAGTGGCGCATAACTGCACTCCGGACCCAGTAGTAGGCGGAATGCATTGCGTCGGGTCGATATCGGGGTCGCGATAGTTCCATAAGCTCAAGTACGCCGATTGCTTTGCATCGATCAGCGAGCCAACGTAATGAGCTTCGCCAATAATGCCGCCAAACTCATCCTTGCATTTGACCACCACGTCGAGAGGCATGCCTGCGTAGTAGCGTTGGTTGCCGGACGTAGCACCCTCGGTGCCTTGGTTATGGGCGAAGAGGTCGGTCTGGTCCACTGAGATGTCAAGCAGCGTGCTCGTGCCAAACGTGGCCTTGAGGTCAATACCGAAGCAATATGGCTCGAGTACCACCTTCGGGTCGTAGTACCACAAGTTTACACTGTATGCAACCGAGTGATCTTCGAAGAGGAAACAACTCGACAAGAGCGCAGTTAAGGATAGGACGATCGCTATTGTCACCATCTTACGAGCGAAAAACCTATTCAAGGTAGAACACCCCAAGCTGGCCAGACCAGTGGCTGCTTATGTCGTACCAAGCGCTGCCGTGGTCTACCGTCCTAATGTTTATCGTTACGCCGGCTCCCCACATGATGTCGTAGTGACTAATTGGAGCGTAGTGGGCCGAGGTTGAATTGAGCCAGTACGTGGCCACGACGGGGTTCTCTTTGACGCCGACTTGGAGATGGATCATGTTTGCGGCCGTCGCCGAATTGTATCCGGTAGAGCCGCCGATACCCGCCGTGAACTTGAGGGCGAGTCCTGAGCTTGTCTCGTTGAGGAAGGCTTGCGCGCCGCTGGTGAAGCCAGCAAGAGTCGTAAAACCTTCATAAGCGGTTCCGAGGACGCAAGTGCCCATGTAATTGGCGACACGTGGGCGGCCATTGGCACCAACAGGCGCCACCAGCCGCTTTCGGAAATCAGTCAACGACGTATTCGTTGCGTTCTGACCACTAAAGGAGTAGTTGTGGTTCTTAAATTTCTCCCCCACAAGGCCAATAAACGCCGAGGGTCCGCAGCCCAGGTGAGCAAGATCGTTCACGGGATTGTTGACGCCGCAAGCAATCGAGTTGAATCGTA
>JBIQMD010000298.1:0-3276 GCA_044463725.1 Truepera radiovictrix | reverse complement strand
GAGCCTGCTGCCGGGTCGGCGCTGGAGGCAGATCGAAATCGCGGAACGGCTTGACGTCTTGGCCGACTGCTACTCGCCAAGCTTCGGCCTCCGCAGCTGCGCCGTTCAGGCGCGCTGCTACGCCTGCGGCGAGTTCAAGCGGGACCTGTAGGCCAGCCGCTGCGCCCAACTGAGTGGCGCTATCCGCGGTGAGGGGAATGCGTTCAGGCACGCTGCGTACCCACCGCATGCAAGTAGGCGAAGATGGCACCGCGCGCCGCCAGAAGCTGCTGCTCGACCCGCGCCGCCAGTGGCTGCCACCTGCCGGTCTCCGTCGTTACGGTGACGGCGCCAAGTTCCGCGCATAGGTGCGTGAACTGCCAGCCTTGGCCCGGAAACTCGTTGAGGCCTGTGAGCACGCCGCCGCCGCGGTCGACGAATTTCGCGGCGTGGTCGGCTCCGATGATGGGGATGAGGTCAGCCAGGGCCTCAAGGTCGTGTCCAGCCGCGTAGACAGCGCCGGTGGCTCCGAAGTAGACCTCCGTTGCGCCGGGGCGCAAGTCTGGGTGCGCGAAGATCGAGAACTTGCTGCCCTGGCTCTCGTGCATGTCGATCACGAGTTCAGGGCGTAGCTCGCGCACCAAGTTGGCCAGCACTCGCACTTCGGTCGGGGGGTCAGGCAAGGAGAAGAGCCGGTTGAAGTTGCCGACGCCGCCCTCGGCCGTCACCCACGCGGTGAACGCGTGGTCGTAAACACCGCAACCATCAACATCAGGTAGGTTTTCGGGCAGTACGAGGCGGCGGTTCTGTAAGGTTCTCACGACGCCGGGATCGGCATCTAGCACGCCGTGGAGGTGCTTCCAGATGTCCATTGGTCCGCGGCCACCGGTGACAGGGGGCTTGGAGAGGAACGCGACCTCGCCCACCTGCACGATCGTGAGGCCGTCCTCTTGATAGAGGACGGTTCCGAGTTCGGCTAGGAGTGCGGCCAGGTCGGTGGTCGGGGCGAGCGTGATCTGGCGACCTGCGGCGAGCGAGAGGTAGCTCGCGTAACCCTCCCATCCCAGCGGGTCGCGAATCGGGAGGATCACTACGCGGCGCTCGACTCTTAGGGTAGCTGCCAGGGTCAGGGCCGCGATGATGCCAGCTGGCTCGGTGGCGTGCGAGCCCGACGTGATGACGATGGGCGGAGCGTCGGCCGGCCCAGGCAGGTCGATGGCGTGAATGCCGCGCCCGAATAGCGTTGTCCCAAGCGGCGTGGTGGGCAAGCCGTGCCGTTCACAGAAGGCTAGCAGGCTGGTTTCGTCGATGACCGAGTGGGGCAAGTGCTTCCTCCGTAGCGATGGTTGGCTGATGAGTGGGGCTCAGTTGCGCAGGCGTGGGTCGAGTCGGTCGCGCACCCAGTCGCCGATCAGGTTTACGGTGAGGACGGTCAGCAAGATAGCTACGCCTGGCAGGGCGGTGATCCACCACGCCATGACCATGTAGACGCGCCCCTCTGAGAGGATGCCGCCCCAGGTTGGAGCTGGTGGAGGCACGCCGAGACCCAGGAAGCTCAGGGCCGCTTCGGCCAGGATGAACTGAACGAACGCGAACGTAGCGAGTACGAGCAGCGTGCTCGTCACGCCGGGCAGAACGTGCTTCCACAGGATGCGGTGAGTGGAGGTTCCAAGCGCGATGGCCGCCTGAACGTACTCCTGGTCTTTGATCACCAGGACTAGGGACCTTATGACCCGGGCGAATATCACCCAGCCTGTGACGCCGAGGACGATGATGAGGTTGACGAGCCCCGGCCCCCATACGGCCATGACCACTATGGCAAGGAGGATGAATGGGAACGCCTGCTGCACGTCTGCGACGCGCATGAAGGCGATGTCTAGCCAACCACCAAAGTAGCCAGCTAGCACTCCGATAACGAGGCCAAGGAAGCCAGCGATCAAGGTTGCGGTTAGGCCGACGAGGAGTGAGACGCGGCCGCCATAGATGATGCGGCTGAGAAGGTCGCGGCCAAGCGCATCCGTTCCGAGTGGGTACGCCCAGGAGCCGCCAGCGAAGGCCGGGGGTAGGAGGGAGCGGTTGAGGAGGTCTTGCGCTAGAGGGTCGTGCGGCGCCACAAAGGGAGCGGCAACGGCTGACACGATGATAACGGCGAGCAAGAAGGCAGACACGAGTATCGTGGCTGGCACCTTGCCCTTGCGGCGGCGTTTGGGTGGGGCGGCTACCTGCGTGGTCACGTCAACCACTCACTCGCGGGTCTAGGAACGAGTAAGAGAGGTCGACTATCAGGTTGACGGCCACGACGATCACCGCGATGCACAGCGTCGCGGCCTGAACTAGCGGGAAGTCTCGCTGGCTGATGGCTTGCACCACTAGGCGTCCGAGGCCGGGCCACGCGAAGATCGTCTCCGTGATGACGGCCCCCCCGAGGAGCGAGCTGGCGTCTAGTCCGATGAGGGTGACGATCGGAATCGCCGCGTTCCTAAGGCCGTGCTTGAGGACGACAGTCATTTCCCGGAGTCCCTTGGCGCGCGCAGTGCGCAACGCGTCGCTGTTCAACGCGTCGAGCATGTTGGTGCGCACCAGCCTCGCAATCCGGCCCATGGTGAAGGCGGCCAAGGTTACGGCTGGCAGGATGAGGTGTAGGAGGCTGCCGCTTCCGCCGGTGGGTAGTAGGCGCAGCGTTACCGAGAAGAGCAGGATGAGGAGCAGGCCGAGCCAGAATCCTGGAACGCTTTGCCCGACGAGGGACGTGCCGATGGCGAGTCGATCAAGGAGGCTATTGCGGTACACGGCGCTCAGGATGCCGAGCGGCACGGCGACTAGCAGGGCGAGGAACAGGGCGGCGGCGGCCAGCTGGATCGTGAACGGGAAGCGCTCAAGCACCAGCCCCAAAGCGGGTTGGTGTTGCCAGAGGCTGGTGCCGAAGTCTCCTTGCAGTACGCCGCCGAGGAAAGCGGCGTACTGCATCAAGAAGGGTCGGTCTAGGTTCATGGATTGGCGCAGCGCTTCGATGTCGGCTTGCGTTGCCGTCGGTCCGACCATGAGCGAGACGGGGTCGCCGCTCAGGTGCGAGAGCGCGAACACCGCGAATGAGACGCCCAGCAGCACGAATGCTGCCTGCGCCAACCGTGACGCTAGGAACCGGAGTTTCATCTACCAGCGAACGTCGTCGTAGATGGAGAGGAGGTCGTCTGAGCGCCGCGTCCAGTCCCAGATGTCCTTGACGCCGTAGATGGAGGAGTTGTTCCACAGGTAGATCCAGGGCGGATCGTCGTGCGTGAGATGCGCTACTTGGTG
>JBIQMD010000297.1:0-3278 GCA_044463725.1 Truepera radiovictrix | reverse complement strand
ACCGTGTACGGCGACGACGACCGCTACCGCAACCAGTACTGGGGCGAGGTGCCGCACACCTACTTCTCCGGCGACGGCGCGCGTAAGGACGCGGACGGTTACTTCTGGGTGATGGGCCGCGTCGACGACGTCGTCAACGTCTCCGGACACCGCCTCGGCACCATGGAAGTGGAGTCTGCGCTCGTCTCGCACCCGGCCGTTGCCGAGGCAGCCGTCGTTGGCCGCCCCGACGAGCTGAAGGGCCAGGGCATCGTGGCGTTCGTGACCCTCGAACAGGGCTTCGAGCCGAGCGACAAGCTGCGCGACGACCTCCGCAAGCACGTCGCTTCCGAGATTGGCGCCATTGCGCGGCCAGACGAAGTGCGCTTCGCTGACGCGTTACCGAAAACGCGTTCAGGCAAGATCATGCGGCGCCTACTCCGCAGCGTGGCCTCTGGTCAGGAACTGATCGGTGACACGAGCACGCTCGAGGACCGCGGAGTGGTCGAGCAACTGCAGCGCAGCGGGAACGAGTGACGGCGCTGGCTGGCCGTCGCGCCAACTCGGGTTAGGGGCCGCATGCGCGGCTCCAAGCGCCTCAACATCGGCCTGCTCATGACTTACAACGAGCAGGACGTCATCGCCGAGATGCTGAGCCACAACGGCCCCGGCGTCGACGCCATCTTCGCGCTTGACGGCTCCGACGACGACACGCCAGCCATCTTGCGCGCCGACCCGCTCGTCAAGCTCGTGCTGCGCGACGACGACGTGGCCGGACCAGGCAAGGTGCGCGACTACCACCGCCAGGCGCTCCTAGACGCCGCCAGGACCGAGTACGGAGTCGGGCACTGGTACACGATCATGCACGGCGACGAGTTCTTCCATGACGACCCAAGGGCCGTCGCGCAAGCCGCGCAGGCGCAGGGGGCCGGCCGCGTGAACTGGGCGGCGATGCAGTTCTTCTTGCACCCGAGCGACCACCCGGTTGCGGGTGCAGGAGTCCAGGAGAACGTGCGCTGGTACTCGCCGTTCTGGGTCGAGGTCAGGCAGTTCAGGGACGCGCCCGGCGCCCGCTACCGCAGTGGCGAGCACGGCCGTGTGTTCCCGCACGGCGTTGGCTGGGCTCCTTACCGCAAGATGCCGCTCTTGAAGCACTACCCTTACCGCTCCGAGGCTCAGGCGCGCGCTCGCCTCGCAGCCATGGCTGCGAGGGGCTTCTCTGGCACCCCAGCGACTGCCGACGTGTTCCGCGATCGCTATGCCCCCGAGTACCGCGTAGCCCGCCGCTTCGCTGGCGACTTCGGTGAGTTCGAGTTGGCGAGGCAAGGCAACTTGCTGACCATGCTGCGGCGCTGGCGGCGGCTAGTACGTAGGTGAGAAGAGCTTAGCCGCCGCGACCCAGATCGCCACCCGGGCGCTGCGCTGCAGGCAAACGCCCCTCGGCGAGAACCATGGCTAACAGGATGAGCCCGGCGCCAAGCCACCCCAGAGTGCCCAAGCGCTCACCAATGAGCACCATGGCGAAGCCGGCCGCGAATACGGGCTCGAGCACGAAGATCAATGCGGCGAGGTGAGCTGGCACGACCCGTTGCGCGTACGTCTGGATCACGGCAACGAGGGCGGTGGCCACCACGGCCAGGTAGAAGATCGCCAGGTAGGTGCTGAGCGGCACGCTCGCCAGCTTGCCAACTTCGGGAGCGGCCCACAGCCACGCAAGGGCGGCCATCGGTAGGTGCTGCATCATGGCGAGGGACGTGCCCCTCACCTTGCCGGCCACTTCGCCCAAGTACACGATGTACATGGCGTAAGTGAGGGCAGTGACGAGCACGAGGAGGTCGCCGCCGTTGACGGCGGCGAAGCCGTTGCGCAAGGTCATGAGGCCGAGGCCGGCAAGCGCGACCGACGCGGCTAGCAGGACGCGGCCACTCAGCGCACGCTTCAGCCACACCCGCGCGACGATCGGCGTGAGGATGACGGACAGGCCCGTGATGAATGCAGCGTTCGACGCACTCGTGATGGCAAGGCCAGCCGTTTGGGTAGCGAAGCCGATGAACGAAAGCAGCCCGAGCACGAGCGCTGGCACCAACGCCCGCCTGTCCCACTTCGCCCAGGCGAGCAGTAACGCAGCGAGGGTGAAGCGCACCGCTAGGAGCAACGCCACCGGGATGGTGTCGAGCGCCTCCTTGACGACCACGAAGGTGGTACCCCAGATGACCGTGACGAGTACTAGTGAGATGACGCCTACGGTCGGAGACACGAGCCTCATTGTCACACGCCCCAGCTAGCACCCGAAGTCGCGCGTGTCGGGCCGTGAGGGTCAGGCCGCGGGCTCAACCAGACCCCAATTGTTACTATCGGCCAATGATGCAGGAGTTCAGGGTTGGGCACGGTCAGGACGCGCACCGGCTGGTGGCGGGTAGGCGGCTAGTCATCGGTGGCGTGCCGGTGGAGAGCCAGCGCGGTGCGGAGGCCCACTCCGACGGCGACGTGCTCCTCCACGCGCTGGCAGACGCGCTGTTATCCGCTTACGCTCTTGGGGACATCGGTCGGCTCTTCCCGCCGAGCGATGCGCGCTTCGCGGGGATGGACAGCCGCGAGATCGTGGCTCAAGTCCTGGAGAAGCTGCGGGTGCATACGCCCGGCGTTCGCGTTGTCAACGTGGCCGCGGTCGTGACCCTCGACACCCCGAAACTTGGCGCCGCCCGCGACGCGATGAGCTCGGTCATCGCTGAGCTGCTCGAGCTGCCGCCTGACGCGATCGGCATCACCTTCAAGACCAGCGAGGGGCTCGCGCCCGACCACGTGCAGGCGAGCGTGGTGCTCGGCCTGCAGCAAGCTGAGTCCAGCTGATACGAGAGTGCGCCGCGAACCCATCGGGGTTCGCGGCGCACGAACGGCCGTCGTCCAATCAGACTTCCTGCAGCGTCACCTGCACGCGGCCGGCTACTTCGGCCACCTGGAAGAGTTGGATCTTCTTGACGGCAGGCAGCGTGGCGCGGCCGGTGGTCAAGTCGAAGGTGGCGCCGTGGTGAATACAGCGGATCTTGCCTTCTAGCAACTCGCCGTCGTTGATCGGGTAGCGCTGGTGGGTGCAGCGGTCGGGGAGCGCGTAGAACGCGCCCCCCTGACGGACAACCACTATCTCCGTCCCCCCTACCACCCGCGCCGTGATCGAGTCGTCTGGGAACTCCTCGACGGCACCAACGTCGAAAGCCTCTGAGCTGGCGGCGGCCGCCGCGCTCACAGCTTCTCCTTCACTCCCGGCACGCCCAACTTCGCCTGTACGACGCGCTCGACGT
>JBIQMD010000296.1:0-3319 GCA_044463725.1 Truepera radiovictrix | reverse complement strand
GTCCCACGTCGAGCGGAACTCCGCGCTGACCTCGTCGGCGTACTCCTGCGGCGACTTACCGTGAGCTTCGGCGGCCTTCTGGATCTTCTCACCGTGTTCGTCCGTGCCGGTCAAGAAGTAGGTGTCGTCGCCCTTCAAACGGTGGAAGCGCGTGACGACGTCGACGAGGATGGTCGTGTACGCGTGGCCGATGTGCGGGGCAGCGTTCACGTAGAAGATGGGCGTAGTGGCGTAGTAGGTGCCGCGCTCGCGCGCTGCCGCTAGCGCGGGCTCGGCCCAAGCGTTCGGGTCGGCAACCGCGGTGGCCTCGGCCTCGGCGCGGGAGTGGTCGGCCTCTGGCTCGTCGACGACCAGGCGGTTGATCAAAGTGTCGCTATCCATCTCGCGTTTCCTCCGAGGAGCAGCTGCGGTCACCCGCTGGGGGCGGCCAGCGCTAAGGGCCAAACAAAAGAAGGCGCCGCTCATGCTGCACGGCGCCCTGACTCGACCGACCTAACGGTTCAGTCGTTTACAGGGCTGGAGTGCATCATTCGCGGCGCCATGCTGCCGGGCACTATAGCACCACGGTAGCGGCCTAGTTCAGGCGCTCGGCACCTCACAGCCGTCGTCCGTGCAGGTGCCGTCGGCTGAGACGCCGACCGGCTGCAACAACGTCACCGGCTTCGTCTTCGGGCCTAGTTGGCGCAGCGCCTCGAGGAAGAACTCCGTTGGCTGCGCGCCCGAAATGCCGTGGGCCTCATCGATGACGAAGAACGGCACGCCGTTGACCCCAACGGACCGCGCGCGCTGCTCGTCCGCCCTTACGGCCGCCGCGTACTCGTCGCTACCCAGCACGCGCCTGACATCCTGCTCCTCTAGCCCTGCCTCAGTAGCCAAACGCACAAGCGTTTCTTCGTCGGCGAGGTTCTCGCCCTCCGACTGATACGCCTGCATGAAGCGCGTCATGGCAGCGTGGCCTAGCCCGCGCTCGCTCGCCACATGGATGAGGCGGTGCGCGTCGAACGTGTTCGCGGCAAGCGCCTTGTCGAGGTGGTACTCGAGACCCTCGCCAGCGGCGACTTCCGTTACGTTGGCCATCATCTCCATGACCTCAGCGTGAGAGCGGCCGTACTTCTCCATGAGGTTCTCGACCGTGGGCCTTGGGTTGATCTTGGGGCCGTTGGGTTGTAATTCGTAGGAGCGCCACACGACCTGCACGGCGTCCTTGTGTTCGTACTGCTGCAATGCCGCCTCGAAGCGGGTCTTCCCGATGTAGCACCAGGGGCAAGCGATGTCGGACCAGATCTCGATAACCATGAGGCGAGGCTAACAGTGGGCGAGGAGCGGGTCCGCTCACTGGACAACAGGTCAAGCGTGGCAGAATGCCGGCATGAGTGAGAGGGCAGCGGCGGCCAACAGCGCCATCTCGGACTTCCAGGCCGCGCGGCGCCGCGCCGACCTCGGCGCCGTGCTTGGCCTGGTCTCTGGCCAGAGCGACCGCCTGCTGCAGTACGACGAGGTGCGCAAGCGCCTCAAGGCCGTCGAGGGCGCAGGAGTGACGTTGGAGGACGTGCCCCTCGACGCCATCGTCGGCAGCGTTGGGCGTTACCAGGACTTCAACCGCTCGTTCCTGCCCCTGCGCGACTCGGATCGCAGCCGCTGGGTGGGGGTGAAACTCGCGGTGCTCGGCCTTCAGGGCGTGCCGCCCGTCGACCTCTACCGCATCGGCGACGCCTACTTCGTCAAGGACGGCAACCACCGCGTGTCAGTGGCGCGGCAGCTGGGCGCCACCCACATCAACGCCTGGGTTACTCCCGTGGCGACGCGCGTGCCGTTCACGCCGGACATGAACCAGGACGACCTCATCCGCGCGAGCGAGCTAGCCGAGTTCCTGGACGCCACTCACCTAGACGTACTGCGACCGGACGCCGACTTGACCGTCACGGTGCCAGGTCAGTACCCGACGCTGCTCGAGCACATCAAGGTGCACCGCTACTACATGGGCATCGATCTAGGCCGGCCCGTGCCGTGGCAGGAGGCCGTCACGCACTTCTACGACACCGTCTACCTTCCCGTCGTGGAGGAGATCCGCGCGCACGGGCTCCTGCTCGACTTCCCCGACCGCACGGAGGCCGACCTCTACCTCTACCTCTCCGAGCACCGCGGCGAACTCGCGGAGCGCCTCGGTTGGGAACTCGACGGCGCCCAACTAGCTGAGGGCCTGGCGCGCACCCGGCCAGGCAGCGTAGACGAACGCGCGGCGGAACTGAAAGGCGCCACCGCGCGGGTGCTGGCCGACAGCGTGCTGCTCATCCTCACTGGCACGAGCAGCGACACGGTGGTCGTGCGCACGGGAGTGGCCTTCGCGGCGCGGGAAGGCGCGCGCGTGTTCGCTCTCTGGGCCCCAAAGCCGACGGCCACGAACGACCCGCTGGCCAAGGCGTTGGCGGCCGCTAACACCACGCGAGAGCTAAGCGCCGAGTCGGCGTGGGCGCAACTCGAGGAGGCGTGCCTCAAGGCGGGGGTGACGGGTCAGTTCGCGCGGGCGTCGCACGACCTCGTGCCTGAGGTGCGCGAGCGGGCACGTTACGTCGACCTGGTGATCGCCGCGCACTTCACTGGCGGCCGCGAGGTCGACGCGCGGCTCCGCAGCCTCATGCGGCGCTGCCCGAAGCCGCTCCTGATCGTCGGCAAGGCCGAGCCGCAGTTTCGGCGGCCGCTTCTCGCTTACGACGGCGGTGCGAAGTCGGAGGAGGCGCTGTTCGCCCTCGCCTACCTGGCGGTGCGCTGGGGCCTCTCACCCGTCATCGTGCACGTAGAGCGCAGGGCGCCCGGCCGCGACAATCAGCCGTCAGCGGCCACCGCGTCAAGCGCTACAGGGCCCCTCGCCCGCGCCGGCGCGTACTTGGCGGAACTCGGCGTTACGGCCCAACTCGTCAGCGCCAGCGGCCCGGTCGCTACGACCATCACGCGCGTGGCGCGCGAGCGCGGCTGCGACGTCCTCTTCCTCGGCAGCCACTCCGGCCCCGTGTGGTTGGAAGAGTTCCTTGGCGGGGTGCTCGACGAGGTCATCGAGCTGACCGACCTGCCGCTAGTGATCACATGAACGCTGGCGGCGAAAGCGCGCGTCGGGGCGTGCCTGCTAAGCTGTGGCGTCATGTCGAAGCCGAAGACTCTCCCAACGCAGGCGGAAGATTTCAGCGCCTGGTACAACGATATCGTCTACCGTGCCGACCTGGTCGACCTTGGGCCGGTGCGCGGCGCCTTCGTCATCAAGCCGTACGGTTACGCCCTGTGGGAGAACATCCAGCGCGAGCTCGACGCCATGTTCAAGGCCACG
>JBIQMD010000295.1:0-3321 GCA_044463725.1 Truepera radiovictrix | reverse complement strand
GCATGGGGTGCTGCGGCATGCTCAGGAAGCACTCGAGTTCGGTGGTGCCGCACGCCGGATGATCGTAGTAGGTGTAGGTCGGCGCCCACAGGCTGCTGCCTGGTTGCGGCGCGACGGCCAGCGTGATCGTTCCCGTCGTCGGGTCGCTAACTAGATAGTCGGCGTACTGCCTGATGGCCGCGTTACGCGCAGGCGGAGTGGCGAAGGTGATGGTGTTGCCTGAGCGCGAGAAACCGCGCCCCTCCTCCACCTCGGTGCCGTTGATCGTCACCACGCCGCGCTCACCCGCGAAAGTAAAGGTCGCGCGTTCGCCATCCACGCGCTCT
This sequence comes from Truepera radiovictrix, assembly GCA_044463725.1. GTDB lineage: Bacteria > Deinococcota > Deinococci > Deinococcales > Trueperaceae > JAAYYF01. The sequence continues at coordinate 2,995 of JBIQMD010000295.1, read as the reverse complement.
TGGGGCCGCTCGGCCTCCGCGGACAACTCCGTGCCGTTCAGCATTATGCGGCGCTGCGCGTCCGATTCGACGAGCGGCGCATGCTGCAACTGGAACTTGCGGTTGGCGCCGTCCACCTCACCGACCAGCAGCTCGGCTAAAGCGAGGCTCGCTGCTGCCGCACGAGGGGCCGCTGAGCTGGCCACGGCCAACACCACGCTGCCGCTCGCCGGGTCGACGACGGCGTAGTCGCCGCTTACGCGCCGCACGACCGAGTTGAAGGGCGCAGGGGCGCTGAGCGTGACTTGGTGGCCGTCCGCCACGAACCCATCGCCCTCGAGCAGGACCGCCTGGCCAACGATCACGGGGCCATCGGCCTCGTCAGGGAAAGTGAAGGTGGTCTGCACGCCGTCTGGCCTCTCAACGGCTTCGGTTGCGCCGGGCAGCAATAAACGGCCCGCGAGGTAGATCGCCGCGGCCGGGTCAGTACCTTCAGGGAGCACGTACACGTGGCCCGCGGCTAGCGGGCCCGTCAACTCAGCGCCCCAGGCGAACAGCGGGCCAGCAATGGCGCTGTGAAGTACCGCAACGCCGTCTTCTAGCCCGAAGCGCGCCGCTAGCGGTTGGCCGGCGTAAGTGAGCAGCGCGCGCTCACTACTCAGGCTCGAGGGCGCCCCGCCGAACGCCAAGCGCGCGCCCGCCGCCGCGCCAGCAGTCGAGTCGGCTGGCGCTTCCGCCAATGCGTGCGGCGCGGTGGTTACCGTCACCCAGTTCGCAACGTTGTCCATGCGCAGCTTGGCGAGCGGGAGCCCCAACCACAAAGCGATCGGGTACATGAGCACGAACGCGATCGCGAGAACCACGACTACCGGCAGCGCAGCTGCCAACCTGCGCTTGAGCAGCGCGAGCACTCGGGGCCGCGAAGCCGCCACTCAGTACCCGGCCTTGGCCAACGGACGCGTGCGTGGTGCGGACGCTGGCTCGCCGTCCTTGCCTACGCGCAGCGCCTCCCGCACCCGGGTCGTCAACTCGAAGAAACCTTCCGTCTCCCGCGTTTCGGAATCGCGCGGGTACGGCAGGTCAACCTCGATGACCTCGCGGATCTTGCCGGGCCGCGCCGTCATGACCACGATGTGAGACGAGAGGAACACGGCCTCCGCGATGGAGTGCGTCACGAACACGACCGTCTTGCCCGTCTGGCGCCACAAGCGCAGGAGCTCGAAGTTCATGGTCTCCCGCGTGATCTCGTCGAGGGCGCCGAACGGTTCGTCCATGAGAAGGAGCTTCGGGTCGAACGCCAATGCCCTAGCGATCGACACGCGCTGCTGCATGCCGCCACTCAACTGCCACGGGTAGGAGCGGTGGAAGTTCTCGAGGCCGACCATCTGCAGCATCTCTTCCGCCCGCGTGCGCCGCTCCGCCTTCGAGTAGCCCATGATCTCGAGCGGCAACATGACGTTGTTGATGACGTTGCGCCAGTCGTAGAGGGCGGGCGATTGGAACACGTAACCGTACTCGCGCGCGGCCCGCGCTTCCTTCGGCGACTTGCCGGCCACCGTTATGCGGCCACTCGTCGGCTCGATGAGGTCGGCGACGAGGCGCATGAGGGTGGTCTTGCCGCAGCCAGATGGGCCGATGAGGCTGACGAACTGGCCTTCCGTTACCTGAAGGTTGGCGTCCTGCAGGGCGATCGCGTCGGTCTTGCCGACACGGAAGAGCTTCGAGACTCCTTGGACGTCGATGATGGCGGGGGCACCAGACACTGAGGCCGCCTACTCTGCCCGCGTGCGCCTGAGGAGGCGGCCGCGGCCTGGGTCGCCCACGAATCTGCCGTCTCGCACGGCCACTTGGCCGCGCACGGTCACGACGCTCGGGCGCCCGTCGATCTCTACGCCCTCGAACCCTGAGTAATCGACGTTCATAGCCTGGGTGGTGGCGCTGATGCGCCCGCGGTAGTTGGGGTCGTAGACCACGAGGTCGGCGTCTGCGCCGACGGCGATGGTGCCCTTGCGCGGGTAGAGGTCGAAGAGCTGCGCTGCGCGCGTGCTGGCGGCATTGACGAAGCGCTCCAGCGAGAGGTGGCCGCGGCTAACGCCGTAAGTGTAGAGAAGGTTGACGCGGTCCTCGATGGTGGGGATGCCGTTCGGGATCTTCGTGAAGTCTCCCCTGCCGAGTTCCTTCTGGCCCTTGAAGTCGAACGGCGCGTGGTCGGTGGCTACCGTGTCGATAAGCCCGGCGTTAAGCGCGTCCCACAGGGGTTTCTGGTTGCGCTTGGCGCGTAAGGGTGGCGACATTACGTACTTGGCACCCTCGAAATCCGGCCGTTCCGCGTAGGTCTTGTCGAGAACCAAGTGCGGCACGACGCACTCGATGGCGAGCTGCACCCCGCGCTCCTTGGCGGCCAGGGCCGCCTCTAAGGCTGGCTCGCAGCTCAGGTGCACGACGTACCCGCGTGCACCGGTTATCTCGAGGAAGGTCGCGAAGTGGTTGGTGCCGTCGGCCTCGACGCGTTCTGGGCGCGACGGCTCGTGCCACTCCGGCCCCGTCTTGCCTGCCGCCAGGAGCTGCGCCTGCAACTGCGCAACGAGTTCGTCGTTCTCGCAGTGCGCCGCCACGATCACGCCTAGTTCCTTGGCGAGGGTGAGGGTGCGGAAGAGTTCCTCGTCGTTGATGCCGAAGAAGCCCTTGTACGAGAGGAAGACCTTGAAAGATGTCATGCCGTCCGCGACGATCTCACGCAATTGCGCTTCCGCCTTAGCGTCGAACTTCGAAACCCCGATGTGGAAGGTGTAGTCGCAGGCGCTGTTACCAGCAGCCAGCTCGTTCCAGTGGCGGTAGCCGGTCATGAGGTCTTCCTGCCGCGCAGGCGCCAGCATCTCGATGAAGGTCGTCGTGCCGCCAACTAGCGCGGCCTGGCTACCGGTCGTGTGCGTGTCCTTCGTGACGGTGCCCATGAACGGCAAGTGGATGTGCACGTGCGGGTCGACGAAGCCGGGAAAGACATACTTGCCAGTTG
>JBIQMD010000294.1:0-3327 GCA_044463725.1 Truepera radiovictrix | reverse complement strand
GTCCTGCCTTGGGCTCGTCGTGATCAAGGTGCTGCCGAGGAGGTGCGCTTCTCTGCGCACCTCCTCGATGGCTCCGAGCCCTAGATTAGCTAGCCCGGGGTCGACGCCGAGCACACGTAGTGGCCTTGCGCCGCTGCCGGGTGCCGTTACGCGACCTTCTGCCACTCAGTACTCCGCGAGGTAGCGGTCGAGCTCCCAGCCGTGCACGGCGATGCGGTACTCGTCGTACTCCTGCGTCTTCGCCTCGATGAAGCTCTGGTAGACGTGGTCGCCTAGGGCGTCCACGATCACGCGGTCGCGCTTGAGGTTGGTTACCGCCTCGCGCAAGTTGGCTGGCAGTTCCTTGATCTTGTGCTTGCGCCGGTCGCGGACGCTCATCTCGTAGATGTTCCTGGCGATCGGTGGTGGCGGGGTTAGGTCGCGCTTCATGCCGTCAAGGCCGGCCGCGATCATGACGGCCAACGCTAGATAGGGGTTCGCCGACGGGTCAGGCATGCGCACTTCTGCGCGGGTGCCGTTGCCGCGCCGCGCCGGAATGCGGATCATGGCGCTGCGGTTGGAAACCGACCAGGCGATGTTCGTTGGCGCCTCATGCCCTGGAGTTATGCGCTTGTAACTGTTGACCGTCGGGTTGGTAATGGCGACTAGGCCTGAAGCGTGCTCGATGAGGCCAGCTATCCAGGCGCGAGCGGTGCTGGAGAGCTGGTGCTGCCCCTTCGGGTCGAAGAAGGCGTTCTCGCCGTCCTTGAAAACACTCAGGTGCGTGTGCATGCCCGACCCGGCGATGCCGGCGACTGGTTTCGGCATGAAGGTGGCGTGGAGGCCGTGATTCATGGCGATGCGCTTCACGACCGTGCGGAACGACTGAATGGCGTCGGCCGTTGAGATGGCGTCTGCGTACTTGAAGTCGATCTCGTGCTGGCCCGGCCCAACTTCGTGGTGCGCCGCCTCGATCTCGAAGCCGAGTTCCGTCAGGGCGTTGACCATGTCGCGGCGGGCGTCCTCCCCGCGGTCGACTGGGGCGAGGTCGAAGTAGCCGGCGCCGTCGTTCGTGATGGTGGTGGGGCTGCCGTCAACCCCGCGCTTGAAGAGGTAGAACTCGGGCTCCACGCCAACGAACAGGTCGTCGAACCCGAGGGCCTTGAGCTTCTCGATCTGGCGCTTGAGGACCCAGCGAGGGTCGCCTTGGAACGGGGTGCCGTCCGGGAGGTGGACGTCGCAGATGAGCCGCGCGACCTGGCCCCTGACGCTGCCCTCGATGGCGGGCGGGAGCAGGAGGCAAGTGTCGTAGTCCGGCCTTAGGAGCATGTCTGACTCTTCGATGCGCGTGAAGCCTTGCACCGATGAGCCGTCGAACATGATCTCGCCGTCGAGCGCCTTGTCGAACTGCGAGGTCGGGACCTCGACGTTCTTGTTGCGGCCGTGGATGTCCGTGAACTGCAGCCTTAGGAACTTGACGTCGTTCTCGCGCAGTAGCGTGGCGACGTCGTCGCGTGAATTACCCACTAGTGACCCTCCTGGGGCGTGCTGGGGTGGAGAGATGCGGTTCGGGGTGGAACGGGCGATGCCGTTCGCATTTGGCCCGAAGCGCGCGGAAACGGTAACACGAAGTGGCAGGTCGTGCACGCAAGAGTGCACACTGGGTCACTTGTGCCGTGACACCAAGGTCTTCAGCTGTCGTAGTAGAGGTGGAACTCGTAGGGGTGGGGCCGTAAGCGCAGCGGTTCGAGCTCGTGTTCGCGCTTGTAGCCAATCCACGTAGCGATGAACTCCTCGGAGAACACCCCGCTATCGGTAAGAAAGGCGTGGTCTGCCTCGAGCGCGCCGAGTGCCTCGTCAAGGGAGCCAGGCGTCGAGGGGACATGGTGTAGTTCGGCCGCCGACATGGTGTAGATGTTGCGCTCGAGCGGGTCGCCCGGCGAGATCTCGTTCTCGATGCCGTCCAACATGGCGAGGGTCATGGCTGAGAAGAGCAGGTAGCCGTTGGCGCTTGGATCGGGGCAGCGGAACTCAAGCCGTTTGGCTCTCGGTGAGTTGGAGTACGTCGGAATGCGGATGGCGGCCGAGCGGTTGCGTTTGGAGAGGGCGAGGTTGACGGGCGCCTCGAAGCCAGGCACGAGGCGGTGGTAGGAGTTGGCCGTTGGCGCCGCGAGAGCCAGTACGGCGGCCGCGTGCTTCAGAAGTCCGCCTGCCGCGTGGAGGGCGAGGTCCGAGAGGCCAGCGTAGCGGTCGCCAGCGAAGAGCGGCTGCCCGGCCTTCCAGAACGAGATGTGGGTGTGCATGCCAGAACCGTTGTCTTGGAAGATGGGTTTAGGCATGAAGGTTACGGTTTTGCCGTAACGTCTAGCCACGTTCTTGATGATGTACTTGTACCACATCATCTGGTCGGCCATCGTTAGCATATCTGCGTAACGCATATCGATTTCGCTTTGGCCTGCGGTGCCAACTTCGTGGTGGTGCGCCTCTACGGCGATACCTGCCTTGATCAGTTCGCGGACCATCTCGCCGCGCAGGTCGTGATAGGTATCGGTCGGTGCCACCGGGAAGTAGCCACCCTTGTAACTAGGTTTGTAGCCGAGGTTTGGCTCCTCGAAGCGGGCGGTGTTCCAAGCGCCTTCTACCGAGTCGATCTCGTAATAGCCCTTGTACTGGTTCTGTTCGTACCTTACTTCGTCGAAGATGAAGAACTCGGGCTCCGGCCCTACGTAGACGGTGTCGGCCACGCCAGAAGCCTTCACGTAGGCCATGGCCTTGCGCGCTATGTAACGCGGGTCGCGGTCGTACTCCTCCAGGCTTTCTGGGTCGCGGATGGTGGCGAGCACGCTCACCGTCGGCTCCTTGAAGAACGGGTCTAGGAGCGCGGTTTCTGCTTCAGGTACTGCCAGCATGTCTGAGCTGCTTATGTCTTGCCAGCCACGGATGGAGGAGCCGTCGAACCCAACGCCTTCTTGGAAGGTCTGCTCGTCCCAAGCCTCGACAGGGTAGCTGCAGTGTTGCCACGTGCCGAGCATGTCCGTGAACTTCAGGTCGATCATGCTGGCGCCGTGGCGGCGGGCGAACTCGAAGAACTCCTTGGGCGTCATGTGCAAGGCCTCCAGTCGAATTGCCACTGAAGCGGTGCGGCGTGCTCGTCTAGTGGCATTTCGAGACGAAGTGTAATGCTAGAAGTTGCTAGCTGTCTATGAGGAAGTGTTCAGCGAGCAACATATGCGATCACACCCGATTAGCAGCCGCGCGGGTACCTGCCAGGGGTGCCGCCGCGTTAGGCAGGGCGTGTACACGCTCGCGCCGCTAGCGACCGCGCCAAGGGCATGGGTGACGCCCTTG
>JBIQMD010000293.1:0-3346 GCA_044463725.1 Truepera radiovictrix | reverse complement strand
CCTCGAACCCCTGCACGAACTCTCCCATGATGCGGAACATGCGCCATGAGTCTTCTGCCAGGGCGTCGATCACGTACTGCTTCTCGATGCCGTTCATATCCGAGAGCCTACCCGTCTGCTGCGCCGAGCATTGCCAACAGCGGCGTCAGGGAGTCCTCGATGGCGTCCGGGGCCGCCGCCAGCAGTGTGCTTGCGTCGTGCGTTCCCCAAGTAACTGCGTAGGTCTTGAGGCCGGCGGCGCGGCCGGCCTCAAGGTCGGAAGCCGTGTCGCCGACCATCCATGTGCCGCGCGCGTTCACCGCCGCGAGCCCACGAAGGATGACGTCTGGTTCTGGCTTGTGCGGGAACCCGTCAGTGCCCTGTACGTGGTCGAGGAGCGGGCCCAGGCCGAGCGCCTCGACGAGGTCGCGGGCCATGGCGGAGCGCTTGGTGGTAGCGACGACGCGGAGGTAGCCGCGGCCGCCCAACTCAGTCAGCACGTCTACCACGCCTGGGTACGGCCGCGTGCGGTCGACGAAGTGGAGGGGGTAATGGACGCGGTAGGCCGCGGCTAGGTGGGGTACGAGGGCGGCAGGTGCAAACGGCTCGTACATGTCCTCTAATGGCCGGCCAACCAGTCTGCGGGCCGCGTTTCTGTCTGGCGGTTGCAGGTCGACGCTCGCGAAGGCCGCGAGGAAACTATCTAGGATGTCGTCGAGCGAATCGACGAGGGTACCGTCCAGGTCGAAGACGACGGCGCGTGGCGTGATCATGCCGTGAGTATGTCAGATGCGAGCCGCCACCCACTGCTTGCTACACGTCAGCGGCGGAGGTAGGCGACGGTCACTCCGTGTCCGCCCTCGTACGGCACGGCGTCCTCGAAGCGTTCCACTTGCTTGTCGCTCTTGAGGTAGCTGCGCACGGCGTCCCGGAGGGCGCCCGTGCCCTTGCCGTGCAGGATGCGCACGGACTCGAGGCGCAACGCGTTCGCCTCGAGGAGGAAGTCACGGAGTTGCTCAAGGCCAGACTCGACGCGTTCACCTCGCAAGTTCAGTTCAGCTGGCGCGGCGGCGGGCAGCTGGACGGCTTGCCGGTTGACGGCTGGCTTCTTGGCTGGCGCCTTTACGGGCCTGCAGTCGCTGACGGGCACCTCGGCTTTGATGAGGCCGAGTTGCACGACGAGTTGGTCACCGCGGCGCTCGAGGACGGGGCCTTCTGCCCCGTAGCTCTCGACCCTCACGCGTGCGCCAACGGCGAACGGGTCCGTTGCCTTGCTTGCTTCATGCTCGCGCGGCGCTGGACGCGGCGCGGTGCCGGCGACGACACGCGCCTGACGCCTGAGCTTGCCGATCTCCTCTAGCGCCTTGCTGCGTGACTCGGGCTCCTCACGCGCGCTGCGCTTGAGGCGGGCAGCCTGCTGCAGCGTGTCCTTCAGCAGCTCGTCTGCGCGCTGAGCGGCGGCCGCCATGAGGGCACTCTCGTTACTGCGCAGCTTCGTTATCTGGTCGCGGAGGATCTCGGCTTCGCGCGCGGCACGTTCGCTCGCCTCTTGCGCCTCACTCAGCTGCGCTTGCAGCTCCTCGCGCTGCTGCTCTAGGCCAAGTAGCAGGCTCTCGAGGCGCTCGCCCTCCGGCCCGAGCAACCCGGCAGCCCGCTCGAGCAGTGCATGGCCAAGGCCGAGGCGTTCTGCTATGGCGAGGGCGTAGCTGCGGCCCGGCTGCCCCATGACCAGTTGGTAGGTTGGCCGCAACTCCTCGACGTCGAAGCGCATGGCGGCGTTGGTCACCCCTGGGGTGTCACTCGCGAAGACCTTGAGCGGCGCCAGGTGGGTGGTCACGAGCCCGCGTGCGCCGGACGCAACTACCGACTCGAGGATGGCCTGGGAGATGGCCGCGCCTTCGTCGGGGTCCGTTCCCGACCCAAGCTCGTCGATCAGCACCAAGGTGTGTTCGTCTGCGCTGTCGACGATGGTGCGCAGGTTGCGTAGGTGGCCGGCATAGGTGCTGAGGCTCGCCTCGATGCTCTGTTCGTCGCCGATGTCACATAGGAGCTCGCGCGTGCGCGGCAGCAGGGGCTGCGTGGCGGCGCTCGCGGCGACGAACTGTCCCGAGTACGCCATGGCGGCTGCTAGCCCAACGGTCTTGATCAGCACCGTCTTACCGCCAGCGTTCGGGCCCGTGATGATCAAGACGCGTTGGTCCGAGTCCAATGCGATGTCGTTAGGCACGCAATCGGGTACGAGGGGGTGTCGCGCGGCGATGAGCCGCACCCTCCCCCCTGCGTCGAAGGCCGGCCGCGCGAGACGCCACTCGTTCGCCAGCCTGGCGCTAGCGTTGACCAGGTCGAGTTGAGCCACCACGGCTAGGCTCTCGTCGAGGCGCGGCTCGTCTGCCAGGCGCCTCCCGAGGGCGAGCAGGATGCGCCTGACTTCGTCGCGCTCCTCCATCTCGAGTAGCGCCAGTTCGTTGTTCAGGTCAACCACGCCGGCCGGCTCGATGAACACGGTGGCGCCGGAGTCCGAGCGGTCGAGAGCCAAGCCAGACACGCGCGACTGGTGGTTGGCCTTGATCGGGATCACGTAACGATCGCGGCGCAACGTGATTATCGGGTCTTGAACGTACTCGGCGAACTGCTCGAGGAGCCGCGTCAGGCGGTCGCGGATGCGGCCCCTGATGGGGTTTAGGCGGCGCCTGATGTCGTAAAGCTTGGGGGTGGCGTCGTCGCGGACGTTGCCGTCCGGGTCGAGTTGCTCACGGACGAGGCGCAGCACCCCGTCGAAGGTGCCGATCTCCATGGCCAACTCGCTAAGGGCCGGCCGCTCCGACACGAGGATGGCCCTACGCAACGTGGCCGCGCCGTCGAGGGTGTACGCGATGGAGAGGATGTCGCTGCCCTCGAGGAGGTGCCCGTCGCGCACGCGCCGCACGAGGCCGCGCACGTCCTCGATGCCGCCGAGCGCCAGGTAACCGCCATCGATCACTTCCTGCACGCGTTCGAGGGCGCGTTCGGCAGCCGCTTCGTCTTGGCGCGGGTCAAGCGCTCGAGCCAACTCGGCGCCCATGAACGTCCCTGCTCGCTCGGCGAGGGCCGACCTCACGCGGTCGAACGAGAGCTTGTCGAGTGTGGCGTCCGTGACCAACATAGCGCCCAAGTATACGGGCCGCGCCAAGTTACGCTCGCAGCGTGAACGAGGGGTCGGAGCAAGCAAGTAGCGGCGCCGCGCAAGCCATGCGCCTCGAGCCAGCACAACCGTACTCGTGGCAGCAGACGCTGCTCGCCTTGCAGGGTTGGGCTGCCGCCCCGGATCGGGGCCACGCCTCGAACCAGGAGGGCGGGTGGCGGGTGGCGCTGAGAACGCCGACGGCCC
>JBIQMD010000292.1:0-3429 GCA_044463725.1 Truepera radiovictrix | reverse complement strand
GTCCGCGGGTGGTGCCGCAACCGCGCGGCGCGCGTGCTGCTAGTGTTCATCCTCACCCCCCTCGGCCCCGCCCCCGCCTCGTACGTGGCTGCCTTCAGGATCTTCAGCCGCCTATTCGGCGGCGGTTAGTCGCGGCGCTTGCGCCCGTTCGTCAGGGCGCGCCGGCTGGCGCGCCTGCCCCTTCCGGCGCCGCCGGTGCGCCGTCAAGTGCCCAGGACGCGTAGCCGTCAACGAACACGAAGCGGAAGTCGCTAACTCCCCCCGCGATGACGTACGCCAGATAGTCGCTCACGTCGGCTGGGGTGCTGCCCTCGAAGAGTTCTCGCCCTGTCTGCCCAGCGAAGCGGCCAGAATCGACCTGTGGCAACGCCTGGTCCGCCGCTGCCGCCCCGGCACGCAGTTCGTCGACGAGTACGGCAACGAGTGCCTCTGGATCAGCTAGGTCTTTGGCGCCGTACAGTGGCGCGCCCGACTCGAGCGCGGTCATGACGACGCCGCGGCTGAAGAGCTGCCGCAGCGCCTGAGGGGCGCCGTCGACCTCGAGCGTTGCGCTTCCAGCCGTGTGGCTGCCGTCGAGCGCACTGACCTCGACGTTGAGGTCGTAAGCACCAGGTGCGAGGTCTACTGGTAGGTCGAGGGCCACGGTATCAACCACGAAGCCAACCGCACCCGTCGGCACTACCACTTCTCCGCCGCCAGTAGCTACACTCTCCTGGTCAGGGCCATTCATGGTGATCGTCACGTTGAGCCGCGCAGGCAACTGGTCGCCTGGGGTGCTCACTTCGAAGGCCGGAAAGACCCGGTCACCCGGGTGAAACGGCGCGGCGGCAGGGCCCCTTACGCCAAGTCTTGGCGCAATGCCGCCGATGAGTTCGAGAGGGGGCGGAGGTGCGTCCAAGACCAGTAAGCGGTCTGTCGCTAGAGCAACGAACTCGGGATACTCACCAGCAGAAGTTGCGAGCCTGACGAAGCGCCGGTAACGCCCCCGCGCGTCGTCGCGCCTGCCCTCGGCGTCATAGAGGTACGCGAGGCTGTAGTTGACCCCTGTGGCGGACGGGAAGAGCTCGAGAGCGGCCTCGAGGTCGGCGATCGCCTCGTCGTCTACTGCGGGGTCGAGCTTGATGGCGTGGTCGTATGCCTGAATGGCGTCCGCCAGGCGACCCGTGACGCTGCCAACTAGGCCGAGGTTGTAGAGGGCTATGTACTGGTTGCCATCGAGTTCGACTGCGCGCTGCGAAGCTTCTTCACTCTTGTCGAGGAAACCGAGCAGGTAGTAGGACCACCCGAGGTTCGTCCAGTAGAGGTCCGACTCTGGGTCGAGCTGGACGGCTGGAATGAGCGCCTCGGCCGCGGCAAGTGGATCGTCGCGGTCGAAGGCCAGGTACGAGAGTCGCTCGAAGGAGTAGACGAGGTGAGGGGCAACGCGGCTGAGGGCGGTAAGCGCCGCGGTTTCGCGTTGCGGGTCGGCGGCCATCTGGGCGACCATGGACGCCCCCAAGAGGGCGGCCGCCCGGCCACTGCCCGGACTGGTGACCACGTCGTCGATAGCGGCGACTGCGGCGGCGTCGTCTCCCTGCACCCATGCCAATGCGGCGGCTAGGGCCTCTCCGTATGCGTAGTTGCCGCTAGCGTTGGCGGCCCCCAAGCTCGTTGTGGCAGTAGCGTAGTCGCCAACGCTGGCGGCCAGTACTGCGGCCCAGGCGCCCGCGAGCGGAAGCCGCGCGCTGTCTGCCACCGCTTGGAACGCAGCGAAGCCTGCGTCCTCGTCGAATGACTCGACCCCAAGCCCGAGGAGCGCGCGGCGCAACTGGCGGGTAGCTGAGGCAACCGGAGCAGCGGAGGCAGGGTCGATGGCCGCGTTCAGGTCCTCCAGCAGGCGGTGGGCGCGTACAGGCAGCTCAGTAGCGGCCGCGCCGGCAAGTAACGAGGCGGCGTCCGAGACGAAGCCGCTGCCTGCATATACCAAGGCGGTCACGTAGTCGGCGTACGCCCCGTCCAGAGCGGGTGCCGACGGTGGCGCAGGGGTCGGGCCGTTCAGTGCCCGCGCAACGACCCGCGCGGCTTGCGCCACGAGCTGGTCGCGCCGCCCATGAGGCGCCTGCAGGGAGGCGGTAACGACGCCGTCTGGGCCAGCCACTACGAGGTCGAGACGGTAGCTTGCGTCTAGCACGAGCACATTGCCGGTGGCAGCCACGTCGACGCCGAGCGCGCCTCGCAAAAGCTGCGCGCCGGCTGGCCCGTACATCGGCCCTTCCCCGATCACACGCGTGATGCCGATGAAGCCGCCCGGCACCATCAAGGGCGGGATAGCGCCGGCCGTTACGTCTGGCCCAAGGAGCAGGTCAACGCCCTCGAACGACGCAGCGAGCTCATCTGCGACGGCCGTACCGAGGAGCGGGTCATCACTTACGAATGGGTGGACGGCCAGCGACGCCGCGTTGACAACGCCGACAGGCGCGATGATTGCGGCGAAGACGGCCAGGAGCGATAGCAAGAAACGTCGAGCTGGACGGTGCATGTTTCCTCCAGAGTGGTTCAGGCTAGCACGCGTTGATGAGCCGCTCCATGCGCTTTCACTCTAGGAGGCGCTCGAACTCTTCCTGGATCGTCTCGGCCACCGCCGTCGTTCGCGCGATGACCAGGATGGCGTTCTGGCCGGCGAGGGTGCCGACGATCTCGTCGCGCTCGAGCTTGTCGATCACGAACGCAACGCCTGACGCGTGTCCCTCGTCCGTCGTTACGACGATGATGTTCTCACCCCTGTCGAGGTGACGAACGAAGAGGCGGAAGCGGTCGCGCAACTCGCGCTCGATGTCGTCCTGCATGACCATCGGGGTGGCGCTGTACCTGTGCCTGCCTCGGCCAGAGGGTACACGAACGAGCCTCAACTCGCTCACGTCACGGCTGATGGTTGCCTGCGTGACGTTTATGCCGCTGCGGGCCAGCCGCTCGGCCATCTCAGCTTGGGTGGAGATGAACTCGCTCTCCACCAGGTCGACAATCAGTCGTTGACGGTGTTCCTTGCTCGCCATGCATATTCAGCCTAGCATCCGGGAAGTTATCCAGGAAGGAGCGAGGCCGCCCATGTGCGGGCGGCCTCGGTCCTCCGGAACCTCGTAGAGTCGGCCAACTACTGGTTCAGTCTTCGTCGTCTTCGTCGAACGGCGTGCCTATCAGCGGGTTCGCTGGTTCTGGCTTACGCACCTCGACGAGGCGCTTGAGTTCGTCGTTGGTTGGGAGGTCATCGCCCCACACCAAGCCTGCACCAGTCTCGAACTCTTTCATGGCGACGGTGACGCTGTTCTCAAGGCTTGGCAGCACACCGGGCTCGAGCACGGTCGGGATGCCCATCTTGAGCTGCGCGGAGCGAAGCGCTACCACCATGGACAAGCGGTAACGCGAGTCAGTCAGTGAGATCAGTTTGTCGTA
>JBIQMD010000291.1:0-3433 GCA_044463725.1 Truepera radiovictrix | reverse complement strand
ACTCGCCGAGGAGTCCGGCGACTCGAAGTGGTTTGACATGAGCCTCGAGATGGAACGCGTCATGGACCGCGAGATGGCCAAGAAAGGCAAGGAGGTCAAGCCGAACGTCGACTTCTTCTCCGCGTCCGTCTACCGCATGCTCGGCTTCCCAGGAGACATGTACACCCCGATCTTCGCCGTGGCGCGCATCTCCGGCTGGATGGCGCACTTGTACGAGCAGTACGCAGACAACCGCATCATGCGCCCGCGCCTCGCGTACTCGGGCGGCATGGGCCTCAAGTTCAAGCCGATCGAAGAGCGCTGACCAGAGCACTGAAACGTCCCGGATCCTTCGCTGGTTCCGGGACCCGGGCAATTAGGTTGTCTTGGCGCCGGTTGGCTAGCGAGCGTCTGCCCGCACGTCAAGCGAGCTGACGAACTCCCGTAACCAACCCGCGTAGCGCGCAGGGTCGTGGTTCCACGCCTCGACGTGCTCGACTCCGGGTAAGCGCACGTAGGTTGCGAGGGGGCCCGCTGCGGCGGCGAACGCGTCCACGGCGCTGATCGGCACGGTCGAGTCGTCCTCCCCCGCGATCAACAACAGCGGCACCCCGATGCCGGATGCACTTGGTGCTTGCTCCAGGCTAGCGAAGTCGACGCCCGTCCTAAGGCGCGCAACTAACAGCGCAACGCGCGTTGCTAGCGCCGGCATGGGCAAGCCAGCCTTGACGGCCCCCAACTCGACGACCGCCTGAGGGCTCACTAGCGGGGAATCGAGAACTAGGCCGACGACCTCGGGCGCCGCGGTAGGCCAGCGCTCGAGGGCCTCGAGGGCAACGGCGCCACCCATCGAGAGACCGTAGAGGATGACGCGCTCATGCCCGCGTCTCGCGAGTTCGAGTGCGCCGACGAGGGCGTCCTGCCACTCGCTCGCACCGTAGTGGTAGTGCCCGTCGAGGCCCGGATCGCTGGCGTCGTGGTTGCGGTACGCCAGCGCGAGCACCGGTAGCCCGAGCTCGTGAAGGGCCTCGGTGAAGCGCAGCGTCTCGATGAGCTCGCCGCGGCGCCTGCCGTGCAGCATGAGCACCGCTGTGCGCTGCCCGCCAGGCACGTACCAGGAGCGCAGCTTGCCCGCCGGACCGCTCAGTTCGAGGTCCTCGAACTCCAAGCCAAGGTCCGTCTGCGGGTCGGTGCGGTAGTAGAAGTTGTCAATCCGCGCAGGGGCCCCAACCGTTGGCGGCGTGCCTGCTCGTAATTCGACTGCCCGCGTTACGACCCCGCCAACGTCGGCGATGGTCTCCGCCATGGCGCCGCTGCCGCCTTCCCACAACAGCGCGTAAGCGCCGTCTACCCGAGCGTTAGCGTGCTGCAACGGCGCGCCAGCAGGCGCCGGAATGCCGACTGCATAGCGCCCTCCTCCTAGGTCCAGGACGGCCGCCAACTCGAACTCCGGCGCCAGTGAGTAAGGGGCAGGCACGATGACCCTGCTTGACAACACCCAACCGAGGGCAAAGACGACAACGGCGGCAACGACGACGAGGATGACGAGGGTCCAGGCGATCACCCTGCCCGTCACCAAGTGACCGAGCCGTACGTGTCTTCACGGTCGGGGCTGGTCGAGAAGATGGCGACCGGCACGCCGGTGTACTCCTCGATGAGGCCCAAGTAGCCGTGCACCTCGCGCGGCAACGCCTCGCGGCTGCCTAACCCGCGCAGCTCTCCCCAACCCGGCAGCTCCTCGTACACCGCACCGCCTTCGTCATGGCCAACGGCTACGCGCACCCGCTCGAGGCCGGAGAGGACGTCTAGCTTCGTGACCACGAGGGCGTCGAAGCCGTTGATGTCGCAGGCGTACTTCAGTTGCGGCAAGTCGAGCCAACCGACGCGGCGCGGCCTGCCCGTGGTGGTGCCGTATTCGTCCCACTGGTTGGAGCCAGTGCCGCGCAAGCGCGTGCCCATCGGCTCGTCGGTGATCTCGGTCGGGAACGGTCCGTGCCCAACGCGGCTGGTGAAGGCCTTGACCACCCCGTAGACGCCGTCGAGCGCCTTGTGGCTAACGCCAGCGCCAACCAAGATGCCGCCGACGGTCGGGTGACTCGACGTGACGTAGGGGTAGGTGCCGTACGCCAAGTCGAGCATGGTCCCCTGCCCGCCCTCGAAGAGCACGCGCTCGCCGCGCGCCAAGCCCTCGCGCACGATGGCGCCGCTGTCGGCCACCAACGGCACCAGACGCTCACGCACACCGGCCAACTCGGCCATGGCGACGTTGACGCTCGTCCAGCCAACCCGCGCCGTCGAGTTCGGCTTCGCCTCGATGAGTCGCGCAAGGCGCTCGCGCAAGACGCCCTCGTCGAGGAGGTCGCCTGCACGAACACCTATGCGGCGCGCCTTGTCCGAGTAGGCCGGGCCGATGCCGCGGCCCGTCGTGCCGACGAAGCCGCCGCCCTCGTCGTTCTTCATGTGGTGCGGCAGCACGAGGTGCGCTTCCGTCGACACGAGAACGCGGCCTGGGTCGCGGCGGGCGCTCAGAGCGTCGAGTTCCTCGAGGAACGTCCACGGGTCGATGACCATGCCGCCGCCCAACACCGAAGTCGGCCGCTCGTGTAGCGTGCCACAAGGCAGGTGGTGGAGCTTGAAGATGTCGCCACCAACGACCACCGTGTGGCCGGCGTTGGCCCCACCCGAGTAGCGCACCACCAAGTCGGCCTCGGCGGCGAGCGCGTCGACGACCTTACCCTTACCCTCGTCGCCCCACTGGGCGCCGATCATCGCGATTCCAGGCATTCACCCTCCCAGGCAGTGGCACGAGGCAACCGCCTGCGTCGTCCACACCGCCGGAAGCGTACCAGAGGCGCGCTCACTTGGCCGCACCCCAAGCTCACCTCACGACCGCTAGCGCCAATACGCGCCTGGAGGTACCCTAATGTCGTGAACACCACAACTCGGCCACGCGTGCTCGTAAGTACCGGCATAAGCAACCGCACCACCGGCCTGATGCGCGAGGACGCGCTGACGGGCCGCAACTACTCGCAGGCGCTCGCCGCCGCTGGTGCCCTGCCCGTCATGGTGGCCGTGCTCGACCCGCAACTCGCCGAGGCGTATGCGGCGGTCAGCGACGCTCTCCTCCTAACCGGCGGAGCTGACGTCGACCCTGACCTGTTCGGCGCCAACCCCCACCCAGACCTCGGCAGCGTCGACGAGCGTAGGGACGCCTTCGAGATCGCGCTCTACCGCGCCTTTCGCGCGCTCGGCAAGCCCGTCCTTGGCATCTGCCGCGGCCACCAAGTCATCAACGTAGCCGAGGGCGGCACCCTGCACCAGCACATCCCCGCCCTACCAGAAGCGTGGCAGCACGACCAGCACGACCTGCGCGGCACGCCGCTCCACGCCATCTCGTTGGCGCCAGGCAGCCGCCTGGCCGGCGCGTTCGGCGCCACCAGCGTGCGGGCGAACA
>JBIQMD010000290.1:0-3438 GCA_044463725.1 Truepera radiovictrix | reverse complement strand
GTGTTCACGTCGATGGGCTACGAGGTCGTCACCGGCCCAGAGCTCGAGACCGACCATTACAACTTCGCTTCCCTCAACTTCCCGCCCGACCACCCTGCTCGCGATACCCAAGACACCTTCTGGACGACGGACGGCCGCCTCCTGCGCACCCACACGAGCCCCATGCAAGTGAGGTACATGGAGACGCACAAGCCGCCGTTCAAGGTCGTCGTGCCAGGCAAGGTGTTCCGCAACGAGGCGCAGGACGTCACTCACGAAGCGCAGTTCCACCAGTTGGAAGCGCTAGTAGTCGGTGAGCGCGTGACGATGGCCGACTTGCGCGGCGCCATCAACGAGATGGCCGAGGCCCTGATCGGGCCGGGAACGCGCACGCGCCTGCAGCCCACCTACTTCCCGTTCGTCGAGCCGGGCGCGGAGTTCGCCATCTGGTGGACGAACCCGCGCAGCGGGCGCGAAGAGTGGCTCGAGCTTGGCGGCTGCGGCATGGTGCACCCCAAGGTCTTCGAGGCGGCAGGCTACTCGGGCGTCACGGGCTTTGCGTTCGGCTTCGGCATCGAACGCCTGGCGCTTGTGCCATACGCCATCCCTGACATCCGCTACATGTACCAAGGCGACCTGCGCATTCTCGAGCAGTTCAGGGGCACCCTGTGAAGGTCCCGTACTCCTGGCTGCAGTCGTTCTTCGAGCGCCAACTGCCGGACGTCGAGCGCCTCGTCGAGCTACTAGACGGGTTGGGCCTCGCAGTAGAGGACGTGTCGAAGGCGCCAGCGGCACCGCGCGACGTCGTGGTGGTTGACGTCATCAAGGTTGAACCGGTGCCCGGCGCGACCAGCACTCTCTCGAGGACCATCGTGTTCGACGGCATGCGTGAGCACCTCGTGGTGTGCGGCGACCCCAACGTCAAGCCCGGCATGCGCACGGCACTGGCTCTGCCTGGCGCATACCTGCCCGCCGTCGACCTGCAAGTGAAGGCGCGTGAACTCGTTGGGGTGCAAAGCAACGGCATGCTCGCGAGCGCGAAGGAACTCGGCCTCTTCGAGCACGGCGCCGGCGTGATGGCACTCGGGCGAGACGCTACTCTCGGAGCCGAGCTCGCCTCGCTATGGCAGTCGGAAGCCGTCATCGAGCTGGAACTGACGCCGAACCGCGCCGACGCCTTCAGCCTCTTGGGCGTGGCGCGCGACGTCGGCGCGAAGCTCGGTTACGCATACCGTCACCCAGCCAGCGGCCTCCCGGCCGGCGATCCGCGCCTCGACGACGGCCTCACCCTCGACGTGCAGGACTTGGGGGCGGCGCCGCGCTTCACGCTCAGACGCGTCGACGGCGTCACGGTGGCGCCGAGCCCCGTGTGGCTGCAGCGTCGCCTCGGCCAGTTGGGCTTGCGCCCGCGCAACAACCTCGTTGACGCCACGAACTACGTCACCTTCGAGCTCGGCCAGCCGACGCACGCGTACGACCTCGGCGCGATCGGGCAGGGTCACATGATCGTGAGGTGGGCCCACCCAGGTGAGCGCCTCAAAGTCCTGAACGATGAGACCATCGAGATGACCCCTAGTGACCTGGTGATCGCCACGAGGGCAGACGGCGTCGGCGTGCCCCTTGGTCTCGCCGGCGTGATGGGCGGCGCCAACGGCGGAGTAACGACCGCTACTACCGCGGTAGCTCTGGAGACGGCGTGCTTCGAGCACGTGACGGTACGGCGCTCGGGTCAACGCCACAAGCTCGTAACCGACGCGCGCACGCGCTTCGAACGCGGCGTGGACCCGAACCTGCAGGAGCTTGCGTCCGCGCGGCTGACGGCGCTAGTCGTCGAGGTCGCTGGCGGCGCGCCGCACGCTGGCCTGACGGCGGTGGGGAAGAGCATCACCCGCCAGCCAGTCGAGTACCGGCCGACGCGCGTGCATTACCTGATGGACTTCGACGTGTCGCGCTCCGAGCAGCGCAGCTACCTCGAGGCGCTGGGTTGCAAGGTCGTCGAGCGAGGACTCGACGACTGGCGCGTAACTCCGCCGAGCTGGCGCTACGACATCAACATCGAAGAGGACGTGATCGAGGAAGTAGCGCGCCTTTACGGCTACGAGCACATTGGCCTAACTGACCCAGACATGCGCTTCGTGCCGCCAGAGTCCGACCCCACCCACCGCAAGCTCCGTGAGCGTCTCGCCGCCCTCGGCATGCAAGAGGTGATGACCTACGTGTTCACGGGTGCCGCCGAACTGGCGCGTGCAGGAGCGCCTGCGCCGGTAGTCGAGCTGAGCTCGCCGCAGGGCGTGGAGAAGGGCGTGCTGCGCACGGCCATCTACCCCGGATTGTTGGCCGCAGCCGCCACCAACCGCCAAGCCGAAGCCCTGGCGTTCTTCGAGATCGGCAACGTGTTCGGGGAGGCGGAAGAGGAGCGGGTTGCGCTGCTCCTACGCGGACAACGCGAACTCGGTAAGTGGCGCCCAGGGTTGGCCGGCGACTTCTTCACCCTCAAGGGCATCCTGGAGAGCCTCGCAGGTCTTGAAGGAGCCAGCATCGAGACGCTGCCAGCGCAGCAGCCTTGCCTCCACCCGGGCGTTTCAGCCAAGGTCGTGTGGAACGGTGAGGACATCGGGTTCGCTGGCCAACTGCACCCTGAGGTGGCTGCCGCTTACGGGCTGCCTGACACGTTCGTCGCAGAGCTGAAGCTGCCGCTCGGCGGCGCGCGCATTGCCTTCAAGGACATCGTGCGGCAGCCGTTCGCCGAACGCGACCTTGCCATAGTGGCGCCGCTCGCCGTCACCTTCGCCGAGCTAGCTGACCTGTTGAGCGCGGCGGCTGGCGAGAAGCTCTTCACCCTCTCGCCGTTCGACGAGTACCGCGGCGACAAGCTGCCAGCCGGCACGCGCTCGTTGGCGCTCAGGTTTCGCTTCCGCGACGCTAGCCACGCGTTGACTGACGAGGCGGTCGATGAGCTTATGGAGAATGTCATCCGGGCCGTAAGAGGTGCGGGCTACGATATCCGGACATGACCCCAGTCACTTGGTTGGACGCTCTGTTGGTGCTGATGGTCGCCGTCCTGACGGCCCTCGGCGCCTCCAGGCGCCTTGTGGGTTTCACTGTTGGTATCGGGGCCGCGCTGCTGTTGCGGCCGCTGCTCGTCGTCGGGTCGCGTGACCTGTGGGTGGCCATCGTGGCCGCCGTGCTCGGCGCGTTCCTCCTCGCCGTCATCGGTCAGCGGCTCGTGCCTGCCAGCCATCGCCAGGGCCGGATCACGCAGGTGTTGGGGGGCCTCGGCGGCGCATCCTTAGGGATCACGCTGCTGCTGGCACTCGTCATCTCGTTACCCATCCAACGCAACCCCGCCAACGAGAACGAGGTCTTCTACCCGCCGCGCACGGCGCCGGGCACGCTGGCCATCACGCTCAACCGGTCACCGCTAGTTGCCGTCGGTCGCGCTATCCTGCTGCATCCGTT
>JBIQMD010000289.1:0-3439 GCA_044463725.1 Truepera radiovictrix | reverse complement strand
CGGCACGTCCTCTCGGTACTGCGCACGTACCGACGCTACCCATCGGTTTATGTCGGCTGTAGGTGTGCCGCTATCGAATGTTTTCCCTACCCTTTTCTGCTTGTTGCCGATGTATCCGACTGTTACGCGAATAAGTACCTTGCCGTTAGGCTTTTCCACTCGGGTATAGGTCACGATTGTTAGCCCCTTTCCAGACACCATCTCAGACACCACAGGCTAACACAGCCGTCCAGCACGGCATAGCGTAATATACTGACACTGTAGAGGTCGACAGTTCAATCCTGTCCGCGCCTACCAGAACGAAGAAGGGCCCCGAACTTAGCGGGGCCCTTTCGTTTGCTTGTGTAGCGGCGGCGCTCAGTCCGCGGTGAGCTCCGTTAGGTAGGCGGGCAGCTCCACGGCGTCGAGGCGCAGCGCTTCGAACAGGCCGGCGGGCAGGCTGAGGTCGCCTACGAAGAGGCGACCGACGTTACCGCCGGGCTTCACGCCGATCTTGGGTAGACCGATGCTCATGGTTATGTCGGCACGGACCACGTCGCCGGGTGTCTCGCCGTCGTCGGCCAGCATGCCCGTGGGCGTGTCGAGGGAGATGACCACGCTGTCGGTGGCCTGGTTGAGGACGGTGATGACGTCGAGCGTGCGCCCGCGGGGCGGACCCTCGAGGTTGGTGCCGATGGCGGCGTCGATGACGCAGCCGAACTTCATCTTCGGCAGGCTGGTGCGTACGCGCACCTTCTCGAAGTGACGCAGGTGCTCGAGTTGTTCTTTAGGCGTGCCGGAGTAGTTCTCGGCTTCGTGCGTGGGCACTACCCACACGCGGCGCCCGCGCGCGGCTAGTAGGCGCGCGGCGGCCAGACCGCCGCTGCCGTTATTACCGCGGCCAGCTACCACCAGCACCGGGCCGGAATCGCCGAACTCGTCGACGAGCGAGACCAGGTTGCGGGCGGTGTGCTCGACGAGGACACGGTTATCCAGGCCGAACTTGCCGGTGGCCAGCATTATCAGCTGCTGCATCTGGTTGGCCGTGATGGCCGGAACGTCATCCCAACTAAGGATCGGGAAGCTCATGCTCACCCTTTCTAGGTTCAGTCGACGCTCTCGGGAGCGTTCGCCAGATCGGCGGTGGTGTAGACGCTTTGCACGTCGTCTAGGTCCTCGAGTGCTTCGAGGAAGCGGATGACCGTCTCGGCCTCGTCGCCGCTGAGCTCGGTGAGCGTCTGCGGCACCTTGGTGAGCTGCGCCACTTCCGCCTCCAGGCCCCGCGACTGCAGACCTTCAACCACCGCGTAAAGTTCGGTAGGGCCCGTGTAGATGACGGTGGTGCCGTCCTCTACCTCTATGTCTTCGGCGCCCAGCTCTATGGCGGCTTCCTCGAGCTCCTCGCTGATATGGTCGAGTTCGATCATGCCTTTGGAGTCGAACTGCCACGCGGTTGAGCCCGAGAGGTTACCGCCGTGCTTGCTGAACACGTGCCTCACCTCGCCGGCCGTGCGGTTCTTGTTATCGGTCAGCGCTTCCACCAGCACAGCCACGCCGGCCGGCCCGTAACCTTCGTAGAAGGCCGGGTCGAACGTGCCGCCCTCGCCGCCGCCCGTGGCGCGCTCTATGGCGCGGTCCACGTTGTCGATCGGCACGTTGTCGCTCTTCGCCGCCGACATGGCGTTCTTGAGGGCCAGGTTCGTGGCAGGGTCGCCCCCGCCGCCAGAACGGACAGCCGCCTGGATGGCCCGGATGTGCTTACTGATCATCTTGCCGCGCTTCTGGTCTAAAGCGCCCTTCTTGCGTTTTATCTGTGACCACTTGTTATGGCCTGCCAAGACTGTTTTCCTCCACGGTGGCGTCGGCGCCAGCAGTAGCTGCTTCGCGCCACGATGCCGTTCATTGTACCGCACATGAGCGCCGCCACGAACTTCAGCCCGTGGCGGCGCGCTACTTTACTAGGTTGTCGCGGGCCTTCCGGCCTGTGCGGTCAGCGGATGTAGAGGGTGGTCTCGTACACGTCGCGAACGGGGAAGCTGCGGATCTCGAGGTTGATGGCCGAGTTCCATTCGCCGTTACCCATGCGGCCGCGGTACGTGACGGAGCTGTCCGTGCGGCCGGAGGTGAACGAGGCCCTCACGTAGTGCAGACCGCGGGGCGGGCCGGCGGTGTAGACCACGCGCTGGCCGGGGGTGGGCAGGAAGTTAACGCCGCGCTCCACGGGGATGTTGCGCGCGAAGGTGTACACGCGGCCGTCGGGGTCGATGGCCGACAGGGTGATGAAGCCGGGCTGGTTGACCACAAGCCTGAACTCGATCTGTTCGCCCACGCGGAACGAGGCGCCGTTGCCCCTCGTGGGGCGGAACTCTTCAATGACGTTGTTGAGAGGGAAATCGCTGCTGCCGACGCCGCCGGGCCGCACCGTGATGGTGCAGGCGGAGACGAGCAGGGCAACGACCAGGGCGGCTACTGCCAGGGTGACGCGTTTGCGGTTCATGAATGTGCCTCGCAATCTTCTCGAAGTCTAGCAACGTTACGTGCTGGTCGCAGGTTTTGGACCTTAACCGTCCGTTATGGCTTGGCCGCGTCTTCGCTTACGAAGCTGGTTAAGCGGCGGGGCCGCGCCAACGTGAATCAGTTGGTGGGGGTCTGAGCCCGGTCATAGGTGGTGACCATGTAGGGCAGATCGGTCTGATGGTAGCGGCCGCGCTCGTCGTACCAGAACACGTAATCGCCAAGAGCTTCGCTGCCCTGACCGCCCTCGCTGGCGTTGCCGGAGCGGGTGACCTTACCGTCGACTATGCCGTCGAAGATAGCCTTGCCGTCGTACGAGTAAACCGTTATGAACATGCGCTGCGCCGTGTACTCCTGGATGCTGCGCCGGATGCGGTTCTGCGTCTCGTTACGGCACGCGGACAGGAACACGGCCAAGAGGAGCACCATCACCAGCGTGAGGATTCGCTTCGTGCGTATGGACACTTCTGGACCTCCGTGGGTCGGCCTGCAGGCAGGCAGCCGAGACAGTTTCGAGGATAGCACCGGCCCTGCGCACTAGTCGCGGTTCATGCCGAACTGCACTCACTTACTGCTGTTCAAAGTATTCTCTTCAGGTGGCTGTCACGCGGCGAGATCCATATGAGGTGCTGGGCGTCCCGAAAGACGTGGACGCGGACGGCCTGAAGGCCGCGTACCGCCGTAAGGCGCTGGAGTACCACCCGGACCGTAACCCGGGCGATAAGGAGGCCGAGGAACGCTTCAAGGAGCTCTCCGAGGCCTACGCCACCTTGCGGGACCCTGACGCGCGCGCCCGCTACGACCGTTACGGCGCGGCGGACCCCGCCAACTACCAGCCAGACACAAGCAACGTGAACTGGCAGGACATCTTCCGCGAAGCCGACATCAAGATCGACTGGGACGCCCGCGGCGGTATGCCGAGTACCGGCAGCGCAGTTTTCGACGC
>JBIQMD010000288.1:0-3439 GCA_044463725.1 Truepera radiovictrix | reverse complement strand
TGACCAACTGGTATAGCCGCGCGTTCGCGGCTTGGGACGGCTTCCTCGCAAGCGGCGGAGAACTGACGGACACCGCGCCACAGCTACCGTCCGGCGCAAGCGACCACCTGAGCACTGACCGCGAGGAGTTCCACCGCGTCGTGAACCAGCTGGCCTTCGCGCGTTACGAGGCAGGCGATCGAGATGAGGCACGCTCCTGGTACCTCACCCTCCTCGACATGGCACCTGACGATCCTGAGGCCCTCAGGTGGCTGGCGCGCATCGCTTACGAACAGGGCGACACGAGCGCGGCCGCCGTCATCTGGCAGCGGCTAGTCGAGGTCGCGCCGGACGACGAGGGCGCGCGCTTCTTCCTCGACCTAAGCCGTGAGCGCGAGCAGTACGGCGAGGCCGCAAGCGAGGCGTACCGCCTCGGCTTGAGGGCGTACGAGGCAGGGCGCATCGATGCTGCGCTGGAGGCCTTCCAGGCCGCCGTTGCCGCCAACCCCAACTTCGCCAACGCCACCATCTGGGCTGGCCGCTCCGCCCTCGAGGCCAAGAAGCCCGAGCTTGCCGTCCGGTACTGGGAGAACGCCGTTGCGCTCGACCCGCGTGACGCCAGGTCGGCGTGGTTCCTCGAGAACGCCCGGCTGCAAGCGCAGTGGGGAGTCGTTGCGGGCACGGCGTACTACGCCGGACTGGCCGCCTACGACGCGGGCGAACTCGAGATAGCGCACACGGAGTTCCTGAAGGCCGCAGAGGCGGCACCAACGTTCAAGGAAGCGTTCGTGTGGACTGCTCGCACGAGCCAGGAGCTTGGTCGACCAGACGAAGCCATCGCCTACTGGCAGACCGTGTTGAGGCTGGACCGCAACGACGACAGGGCGCGTTACTTCATAGCTAACGCCCGCCAGGCCATAGTCTACGGAACCGTAGCGAGCGAGGCTTTCTCGCGCGGACTGGCCGCATACCAGGCAGGCGACGGGCCAACGGCTCAAGCTGAGTTCGCGGCCGCAGCCACCGCCTCGCCCAATTTCCTCCAAGCGTGGGCGCAGCTTGGGCGGGTGGCGCTCCAGAACCGCGACTATCAAGTGGCAGCTAGCGCCTACGCCCGCGCGGCCGAACTCGCGCCAACTGACGAGGATTACGCGTTCTTCGCCGCCGAGGCGGCGCGCTTGGCCGGCGCCTCACCTGGGAGAGAGCAGTAAGCGGTTGGCCGCCAGCAATGAGAACATCAGGGCTATTTCACGCGCCATGGGGCGCAGCGGGAGCAAAGACCATGAAGCAGTTCGAGAAGCGCATCGACGACAAGGGGAACCCCTATCTAGCCACCCCCCTGTCTGGCTACCTACTGACGCGCCTGCCGCTACTTAACAAGAGCACGGGCTTCTCGCGTGAGGAGCGCAGGGAGCTAGGTCTAGAGGGCCTGGTACCGCCGCACTCTTCCACCATCGAGCAACAAGTCCAACGCACCTACGCGAACTATTCAGGCTTCACGACGGCGCTAGACAAGCACGTCTACCTGCGCGTGCTGCAGGACCGCAACGAGGTCCTGTTCTACGCCCTCCTCGAGCAGCACCTCGAGGAGATGCTGCCGATCATCTACACCCCGACGGTGGCGGAGGCGGTGCAGAAGTTCAGCCTCATCTACCGCTTCCCCCGAGGCCTGGTCGTGAGCACGGAAAACATCGACCGCGTCGATGAGGTGCTTGCCACGGCGCCCCTGCCAGACGTGCGCTTGGTGGTCGCCACCGATTCGGAGGGCATCTTGGGCATCGGCGACCAGGGCTTCGGCGGCATGGCCATCTGCATCGGCAAGCTCTCGCTCTACACGGCCGCTGCAGGCATCGACCCAGCGACTACGCTACCCATCGAACTCGACGTCGGCACGAATCGCGCCGACCTCCTCGACGACCCCCTCTACCTCGGTGTGCGGCACGAGCGCCTCGTGGGGGCGGCGTACGAGGACTTCATCGAACGCTTCGTGGTTGCCTTCAAGAAGCGCTTCCCAGACGCGCTGCTGCAGTGGGAGGACTTCAGCAAGCAGAAGGCCGTCGACGTCATGAACCGCTACCGCGACGTTCTGCCCTCCTTCAACGACGACATTCAAGGAACAGGCGCCGTTGTGCTTGCCGGTCTCCTCGCGGCCGCGAGGAAGACGCGCCGGCCGATGACCGACGAAACTTACGTCGTGCACGGCGCCGGGGCTGGCGGCATGGGGGTTGCGCGCCAGATGGTGGTCGGGCTGCAGCGCCAAGGCCTAAGCCGCCCAGAGGCGATCGCGCGCGTGCTCATGATCGACTCGGCCGGGCTGGTGGTCGCTGACCGCCCAGGGCTCGAGAGCTATAAGCGCGAGCTAGCGCAGGACCCGTCGCGCACGGCCGGGTGGCAAGTAGCTGGGGCCGTGCCCTCGCTCCTCGAGACCGTGACCAACGCCAAAGCCACCGGGATCATCGGTCTGTCTGGCCAGGCGGGGGCGTTCGACGAGACCGTGGTCAGGGCCGTCCTCGCGAACTCACCCGCGCCGATCGTGTTCCCGCTCTCCAACCCGACCGTCAACAGCGAGGCGGTTCCGGAGGACGTGTACGCCTGGACTGGCGGCCGAGCCATCGTGGCGACGGGCAGCCCGTTCCCGAACGTGCAGCATGATGGCCGCTCGTTCGTCGTCGGGCAAGGCAACAACGCCTTCGTCTTCCCGGGCGTCGGCCTCGGGGCCCTCGTGACGCGCGCCAGCAAGGTCACTGACAACATGCTGACCGCGGCAGCGGAAGCACTATCGGAGTACACGGACCCCGTGCGCCTCATGGAGGGCGCCGTCTACCCGAGCGTCAGCGCACTCGGTAGGGCGAGCAGGCACGTTGCTGTCGCCGTTGCCAACCAGGCGATGGAAGATGGGGTGGCGCGCAACGAACTGAAAGACACGCAGGAAGCCGTAAGCGAGGGCATCTGGGAGCCGCGCTACCTGCCCATCAGGCGGGCCTGAGCACTGGTGCGCACCGTTGTTCTTAGGGTCGTGGCGTTAGCCCTACTACTGCTACTCACCCTAATTGGGGTCATCGCTCTGCGCACCATGCAACGTATCCCTAACGCGGTCGTCTACTTCGTTAGGGACCGCGGTACGACCTTCACGCTCGAGCCGGTCAAGCGCCGGCTCGAGCGCTCTACTCTCAACCAGTTCGTTACCCTGCAAGTCGCCGAACTCGCGAAGGGACCGAGCGCAGCGGAGGTAGCTGGTGGGTTGAGTACCTCCGTCCCGTCCAACACGAGCGTGCTAGGCGCCGAGGTTGCTGATGGGATCTTGACCGTGAACCTAGCGGCTCCGTTCGAACAGGGCGGCGGTACTGCCGCCATGACTGGCCGTTTGGCGCAGCTTTTCTACACCCTCACGCAACCAAGTCAGATAGACGCCGTCGTGCTGCAGATCGAGGGCGAGACGGTGACGGTGTTCTCAGGCGACGGT
>JBIQMD010000287.1:0-3441 GCA_044463725.1 Truepera radiovictrix | reverse complement strand
TCGAGGCGCTGTACGGCCGGCGCTACGACCCCGTGCGCGAGAGCATCACGGCTGAGATGTCGGCCATCATGGACGGCGCAGACGTCGCCGAGACCCTGCACGTGCTCAACGGCGAGGCGAACCTCATCCTCGACGACCAGCTCTCCCAACTCCCAACCAACTAACGCTGAGGAGAACGCCTGAAGGCCGTGGGCGGCGCCGACGTCGGCGCCGCCCACGGCCTTTCCCTTGCCTGCGGCCCGTACCGCACGAACCCCGTGCGCCTGCGCTCGTGACGTAGCCTGAGCCGGTGAACGTCTCAGCCCTCTACCTTCACGTCCCGTTCTGTCCGAGCATCTGCCCATACTGCGATTTCCACAAGATGCTGCGGAACGAGGGCCTGGTGGCGCGCTACCTGGATCGGCTCGAGGTGGAAACCGCCGAGCTCGCCGCCAGCTACCCGGGCAAGCTAGACACCATCTACTTCGGCGGCGGCACCCCTTCGCACCTCACCGACGAGGAACTCGAGCGTGTGTTCGCCGCCCTGCACGAGGGTTGGGGCGCAGACGCTGGCAGCGTCGAAACTACCCTAGAGGCCGACCCCTTGACCTTCGACGAGGCTCGCCTGGAGCGGTTCTTGGCCAACGGGGTCACGCGCTTGTCGATCGGCCTGCAGTCGGCCGACGACGCCACCCTGCGGTTCTTGGGACGCGTTCACGATGCGCGGCAGGGGTTGACGGCGGTCGCGCAGGCCCTGGCGGCCGGGTTGCGGGTGAACGTCGACGTGATCATGGCCGTGCCAGGCCAAGACCTCGAGTCCGACCTGCGGCGCGTCATGGACCTCGGTGCGCGCCACGTGAGCGTCTACAGCCTCACCATCGAGGATGGTACGCCTTTCGCGCGCCGCGGGGTGCGCGTAGACCCGGAGGCAGACGCGGACGCCTTCGAGTTGGCTGGCAGAGTGCTGGCCGAGTACGGGCTCGAGCGTTACGAGGTAAGCAACTTCGCGCTGCCAGGCGAGGAGTCGCGGCACAACCTCGTGTACTGGCGCGGCGAACCGTACTTGGCGCTCGGCCCCTCGGCGGCCGCTTACTTGCCTGACGGTGGCGGCTTCGGCAAGCGCAGCAAGAACCCGCCGATCAAGGATTGGCTGCTTGGCGCGCCGCCCGAGCTCGACCTCGTAGGGCCGGACGACTACGTGCTCGAACGCCTCATGACGGGGCTGCGCACGCGTGAGGGCCTTGACCTGACGACCCTCGAGGAACGCGTCGGCGCTAGTCTGCAGGCGCTTGCTCCGGCCTGGCTGCACGACGTCACTCACCACGGCCTGCTCACAGTGACCGCCGGGCGCCTGCGCGCCACGCCCGTCGGGCTCGAACGCCTCGACGCCCTGCTGCGCGCGTTCGTTGGCAGCAGGGCGTCGGTGGCTAGCGTGGCTGGTTAGCCCTCTTGGGCCGCGCCGTGGGCGGTGGTGCGCGCCTGCTCCAAGATGCGCACGAGCACGGAGCCCGATGCGAGATCGAGCACGCCCGGCTCCTGGAGTTGGCTGAGGGCGAGATCGTAACGCTTGAACCCGCCCGCCGTCTTGAGGAACTCGTCGAGGGCGGCAGGCACGCCGTCCGCCTCATCCGGCTTCGAGGCGAGGTAGGTGGCGGTCAGGCCGCGCTGCACTGAACGCAAATCCATGATCAGGCCGGCGAGCGCTACTTCCTCCCACTGACCGGAGCTAGGCAACGACTCGATGACGTCGCGCAGCGACGTGAGTTGGAGGCGCTCGCCGACGCGGTAGTAGCGTTCCGCGACGTAGTCGAGGGGCGCCCCAAACTGGCGGGCTACGTCGATGATGCCGACGCTATCTGCAAGGTAGTCGAAGCTAGAGACTCGCACGGCGTCGTCGCGCTGGAAGCCGAGTTCCTCTAGGTCGGCGACGGCCGACTCGAAGCGCTCACGCTCGCTGTCTGGCAGGTAGTTCTCGAGCGTGCTGCGCAGCTCCTGGAGTGGAGCGCGGTAGGCGCTTACTACCGCCTCGAAGTCGCCGTGCCCGACGTCGTTGAAGAGCACCCACGCGACCAGGCCCTCGACGGCGCCGACGAGCTGCTCGATGGCGGCATAGTAGGCGTCCGTAGGGATGGAGTTCGCGCGCGCGTCGAGGTGCTCGCGCACGCTCTTCGCGTCGATGAGTTCGAGGGCGATGAGCGTTGCGCGCACGACCTCGATCGGCGTGGCGCCGTTCTGCCGCGTGGCCTTGTGCACGAAGGCGATGCCCAACTGATCCACCAGCGTGTTCGTGATGACTGTGGCGACGATCTCGCGGTGCAGCCTGTGCTCACTGATGGCAGCAGGGAAACGCTCCTGCATGGCCTTCGGGAAGTACTCGAGTAGGTAGTGCTGCATGTGCGGCTCTACCGGCAGGTCGGTCTCCAGCAGGCGGCGGTAGAGGCCCATCTTCACGTACGCGAGCATGATGGCGAGTTCGGGGCGGGTGAGGCCGAGCCCCGCGCGCCTGCGCTCGTCGATCTGGCGTGGGCTTGGGAGGTTCTCGACGCGCGGGTTGAGTCCCGCGGCCTCGACGAGGTAATCGAGCAGGGAGGCGTAGAGCCCGAGGTCGTCGCGGCTTGCGCGCTGCGCGAGGCTGAGCGCTAGGGCCTGCGCTTGGTTGTGACGCAGGACGAGGTCGGCTACCTCTGGTGTCATGGACTTGAGGAGCTCGTCGCGCTCCGGTAGCGATACCTTGCCGCTCGCCACGAGCGGCTGGAAGAGGATCTTGATGTTCACCTCGTGGTCGGAGGTGTCTACCCCGGCGCTGTTATCGATGGCATCCGTGTCTATGCGGCCGCCTGCTAGCGCGTACTCTATGCGGCCCAACTGCGTGAAGCCGAGGTTCCCGCCTTCACCTACCACCGTTGCCCGCAACTCGGCGCCGTCAATGCGCACGCCGTCGTTGGCGGAGTCGCCGACCTCGGCGTTGCGTTCGGTCGATGACTTGACGTACGTACCGATGCCGCCGTTCCACAGGAGGTCGACTTCCATGCGCAGCACGGCCTTGATGAGGTCTTGGCCGCTGAGCGCAGCATCCTCGACGCCGAGCATGGCCTGCACCTCGGCCGAGAGGGGTATCGACTTGGCCGAGCGCTCGAAGACCCCGCCGCCGCGGCTGATCTTGCTGGCGTCGTAGTCCGCCCACGTCGAGCGCGGGAGGTTGAAGAGCCGCTTGCGCTCCGCGAAGCTCGAGACGGGCTCGGGGTCCGGGTCGAGGAACACGTGCATGTGGTTGAAGGCCGCCTGCAGCCTGATGCGGTCGGTGTAGAGCATGCCGTTGCCGAAAACGTCGCCCGACATGTCGCCGAGGCCGGCCACGGTGAAGGTGTCGCGGAAGGCGTCGAGGCCTAGCTCGGCGAAGTGGCGCTTCACGGCCTCCCATGCACCACGGGCGGTGATGCCCATGCCCTTGTGGTCGTAGCC
>JBIQMD010000286.1:0-3446 GCA_044463725.1 Truepera radiovictrix | reverse complement strand
GCCCCCGCCTGCCCGCAGAGCGGGGCTAGCGCCAGGTAGAGAGCCAGGCCGAACAACGCGAAGGCAACGGTGAGCAGGAACGCTCCGCCGGCGCTAAGCGCGAGTCGTGCACCGGCCGCGACGACGTGCTTGCGCGCGGAGCGTCCCTCGGCCTCGAGCAACTCAAGGAAAGCTATGAAGTAGTCGGTGAACCGCTCAAGCATCGTCGGTTACGGCCCTACTTGCGGCCCAAGAGCCAACCGACCGCCAGCCCAACACCGAACACCATCAGTACCGAGGCCAACGGCCGCTCCTCGATCTTGCCCTCAACTTTGTGCAGCGCGCGCTCGCCAGACTCCGCAGCACCGCCCGCTGCGGCCTGCAGCTTGGCCATCAGATGGTCGGCCTCTCTCTCCAGTCGACTCCGGAGGGCATCGACTGCATCGCCCGCCACTCCTCCACTAGTCTCGGCTGTCTCCTGCAGGTCCTTCTGAAGGTCCTTGAGGTTCTTCTTCAGTTCGTCGAGTTCCTTCGCCAAGTCTCGCTCGGCCATAGCAGTGCCTCCTCAAGACGCATGGTAGTGCCGCGGATGCCGCCAACCAGGTACGGAATAGGTAGCGCACGCACATCAGGTCATGCAGTACGTCGCAGACTCAGTCGGAGTCCTTGGCGAGATGTGGTCTGAGAAGATCCTCAAGTCTGCCCGCCCAGGTCAGCTTCTCGCGGCAGGCTGGGCGTCGGGCGAGGACCTCGAGGCCAGCTCGCGGGCGTGGAATCAACTGAATCGGCGACGCGTCATGGCACCCCACTTGCCCCTGCTGCTGCGAATGCGGAACATGGCGATCACCCGTACGACGGCCAACCACTGGCGGTAGCCGAGGTTTTCCGTGACGATGGCTACCAGCATCCGGTAATGGTCCCCGACGCGCTTGGGCGAGTGAGGGAGGGCCTGGTCGAGGGCCGCGCTCGCCAGCCCGACGATGATGCCGTAAACCACCGAAAGGGCGAGAAACGCCGCGGTGAACGGGGCGTCTAGGTTACCGGCAACTGCGAGACCGATGATGATCAGGTACCCGCACACCTCGAGGATAGGTGATATGCCCTCGACGATCCAAGCGTAAGGCAACCCAAGCATGCCGATGCGGCCGTAACGCGGGTTGAAGAGCATGTCACGGTGGAGCCACAGCGTCTCCCACAAGCCCCGGTGCCACCGGTCACGCTGACTACGTAGCGTCTTCGCGTCCTCAGGCACCTGCGTCCAGCACACTGGGTCGATCAAGAACTCAAGCCGGTAAGGCAGGCGGCGGTCGCGGAAGTAGCGGTGCAGACGGATGGTGAGCTCGAAGTCCTCCCCCACCGTGCCAACGTTGAGCCCTCCGGCGGCGAGGAGTGCGCTGCGGCGGAAGAGCCCAAAGGCGCCCGAGATCGAGATGAGCGTGTTGATCTGGCTCATGGCGCTTCTCGCGGCCAAGAACGCGCGGAGGTACTCGAGTTGTTGCCAGCGGGCGATGAAGTTGCGCGGCGTGCGCGCCTCCCGCACGGCGCCATCCACAACCTCCGCCTCGTTCACCACGCGGATGGTGCCGCCCATGCCTATCAGCGTAGGCGCCTCGAGGAAGCGCGTTCCGGCGTTCTGGAGCGCCGCCGGGTCGATGAGGCTGTCGGCGTCCGTAAGCACCACGACGGGGTAGCGCGCCTGCTCGAGTGCTGCGTTGAGGGCGTCGGCTCTCCCACCGTTCTCCTTGTCAAGAACGAGGAAGTTCGGGTGAGTCGTGCTGCGCCAGGCGGAGCGCAGCGGGGCGTGTTGCGTCATGCGGCGTGGGCCAGGGAGGCTCGGGGCCAGAGCGAACGCCTCGCGCAGGACGTCCAAGGTGGCGTCACGCGAACCGTCGTTCACCACGATCACTTCGAACTCAGGGTAGTGCATGGCCAGTAGGCTCTTCATGCTGCTGACGATGGTGGCTTCCTCGTTGTAAGCGGGAATCAGGAAACTCACGGGCAAGTAAGTCGATGCCCGGGTAAGGAGCGTCTGCTCGAGTGGCGACAGTCGACGCCCACGTAGGAGCAGGGCGCGTGCGGCCAGCGCAAGTGCTGCGGCGTTCGACCCGTTGATAACGATGAATGCGGCCAAGACGACGAGCTGCAGGGTAGCTATCATCAGGGTTTCAAGCGCGGGCGCTGGCCGCCGTTGCTCCCCAGTCGGTCTTGCGCAGCAACGCAGCGGTGGCGCTGCGCGGGAGCGAACCAGTCATGGCCGCCATGTCCCGCGCGAAGGCGTCCTCGTGAGCGCTCTCTGCGAGGTGAAGCGCGGCGTCACCCTCACGCCCGCAACGTTGCATGGCTGCGGCCGCGGCCAGGCGCACCTCGTACGAGCGGTCACCCAGGAGGCGCCACAGGACGGGGAGTGAAACCGAGAGGGTCACTCCGGCAAGGGTGTGCGCAGCTTGAACCCTGACCCCTTCGTGCTCCGACGCGGCCGACTTGACCACCGCAGGCACGGCGGCGTCGACTACGCTCCCTATGCGACCGAGCGCCCGCAACGCCGCCGCTTCCGCCTCGCCAGTCAGGCCGGCGATCAACGCGTCGCCAACGAGTGCCGCTGCTCCGGGTGGTTGCACGCTTCCTAGGGCGTCGAATACCGCCGCCACCACCTCTTCCCGGACCGACATCGAGAGGAGCTCCGTACAGAGCGGCGTTACCCGCACTCCGCTCGCGACCACGGCGGCCGCGATGAATGGCCGCGCGCCTCGTGGGTCGCTCGACGCCCTGGCGTGCTCTGCGATGGCCCGTGCCACCTCCGGCACTGCACGGTCAACCGGTCCTCGGCCAGCCAGAACTCGGCAGGCGCCGAAGAGCCCGGCGTGAGCCGTGCGGTCGTCAACACTGGTAGCGGCGCGCAAGAAGTGCGGGAGAGTCTCCGGGAATGCCAGCCAGGCTAGGCGCTCGCAGGCCGCAGATCCGCCGCCACCGTGCAGGGCGGCCGCTGCCAATTCAGCGCGCAGCACTCCGCTTGCGGCTACGGCGTCACGCACCGCCTCTGCACCCTCGCCAACTAGGTTCCGCAGTACCAATGCGGCCGCTTCCGAGGCAGTTGGCGCAGCGCCGCGCGGCACGACCGGCGGTGGCGCCCCATCGATCACCTCACCCCAGGCCCGCGCCCACGCGTCTAGGTCCTGCGCGTGGCCGGCGGGCGCCCGCCGCGCCGCCACGAGCGTCAGGTTCAAGACCGCAACCAGCGCAAGGGCAGCGCCGGCCCCGGCCAAAGCCACTACTACGGAGCGCAACGCCAGCGACTGCTCCGCTGGCCCAAGGAACTGAACGAGCAAGGCGGTCATTGTCACTGCGGCAACGGCGGCCGCAGCCAGTATCACGAGATACGTCAAGGCGGTCCTGGCGTTGGGCATCAGAGTCTCAGGTCGTTCCAGCGCTGGCCACCCTGGTCGTCGACACTTCCAGGGGGGCCTTGC
>JBIQMD010000285.1:0-3449 GCA_044463725.1 Truepera radiovictrix | reverse complement strand
CGTCCTTCTGCTGCACGCCAGCCATCCATGCGTTGAAGCTGCTCTGCTGCGCGGCCTGAGCGGCCTGGGAACTCTGCATGGCCAACTGGCAGTCGAGCGGGTATCTCTGACAGTGGATCATCTGCCCACCCTGCAGGGCGTAAGCGTCTGGTGAGGTCAAGTCACCGGTGGTAGTGCGGTAGAGGTTGATGAAGTACCTGTTGTACTCGCTCAACTGTGCCTGGATTTGCAGCCCGATCTGATCCATCTGGTTCATGTAATAGCCTTGCCCAGCCTGAAGGTCGGACAGTACGGCCCCGACTTGCGCGTAGGCATCGGCTCCGGCAGGGTAGCCGTAGGGGTAGTATTGTGCCGCTCCGGCCGCAAGGAAGGCAGCACAACCAGATGTGAGCAGTAAGCGCCGTAGCGTTCGCAAGTTCCGCGCTCCGATCAGGGGGTCGCTTGGTTCGAGATCTGTGTCAACCAGAAGGTCGTGTCGCCGACGGAAAGCATAGCGTCCGCGCCCTGGCGGTCCACCCAGAACTCGTAAGTGGCGCCGTTGGCCATGAACTGTCCATGCAACGTCTCGTCGTCAAGGTGCGCCTCGAACTGATAGCGCTGCCCCTGATCCTGCAAGTAGCCGACGTAGCCGCCCTGGCCCGCTTGGACCGAGAGCACCACCAAGCCGTCGTTGCCACTGAATGTGCCGCTCCAATCGGCCTGCGGGGCCGCCAGCGCTCCCCCGAACGGCGGCGTTGGCTGGGCGCCGAACGGCGCTCCTGGAGTTCGACCGGCGGGTTGGACGGGGGCCTGGCCCGGAGGCGTCGTCGAGACCACGGCTCCAGGCGGCGGCGGAGGCCAGCCAGGTTGGCCGCCCGGAATGGACGCGCCCGGCTGAGCACCGGGCATCGCCGCACCCGGCATCGCCGCACCCGGCATTCCGCCAGCGGCCGCGCCTTGGCGCTGCAACATGAGCTGCTGCCCCTGGCCAACAGCGTTGCCGTTAGCGTCAAGCTCGTAGAAGGCCACCTGTAGCACCTGGCCGTCCTGACTGAGTTGAGCCTGGAACCCTAGGAAACCCTGTTGCGATTGCACGACGCCAGCCGCGAATGACTGCTGGCTGTTGCCCTGCAGCTGCCACTGGCCGTTTGGGCCGATCAGCACTCCTTGCAGCACGCCGCCATCCCCTCGTTGCAGGTTGATGGTTACCCCGTTAGCTGCGTCCACGAAGCTGCCGTTGAACTGCTGCCCGAACGCCACCTGTGAAATCAGCACCCCGACGATAAGTGAGACCCTGAGCATGCGCCCTCCTTCAAGGTGTGCTCAGGCTAGCTAGCGTCCGCTTAAATCTGGCTTAACCCACTCCTCTGCCCCGGAGCAGCGGCGCAGCTACTCGCTGAAGTTCACCATCCACCCAACGCCGAACTTGTCAAAGAAGCTGCCGTAGAGCTTGGCCCAGCCGGTTTTTGCCAACGCCATCTCGATCCTGCCGCCAGCCGAGAGGCCGTCGAACAGGCGGCGCGCCTCTTCCTCGCTCTCGGCGTTCATGTTGATGTAGACGTTGTTGCCCATCACGAAGTTACCGCTCTGGTCGCTGGAGACGTCGCTCCCCATCAGCACCGTGACGTCGGAGAGCCTGAGGCTTACGTGACCGATACGGCCCTTGTCGCTCTCCGGCGGCTCCCAGCCGCCAGCCGCCAGCTCGGCGTAAGTAAGCCTGGTCTCGAACTCCCCGCCGATCACGGAACGGTAGAACTCGAATGCCTCCAAGGTGTTGCCGTCGAAGTTCAGGTAGGTGTCGCTAGATCGCATGGCAGATCACGGTCCTCTCCTGGCACGCTAGGCACGTGCCGGGCCAAGTGTAGGGACGCTCGGTGGCACTGTCAACGCCAGTGGCGAGTATCGTCGTGGGATGAGACAGATAGAGCGGTACTTCCCGCGCGAGTTGCTGGAGCGTTACGGGAGCACGGTGGAGGAGGCGGGCGCCGAGGCCATGAAGGCGGTGGATGGAGTGCTCGGGCGGCTCGATGCCCTGACGCGCGAACAACTCGTGCAACCAGTGGCGCCAGGCAAGTGGACGCCAACCGAGGTAGTCGATCACCTCTACCGCGTGACGCTCCTCTACCTCGAGGGCCTCGAGCAAGTAGCGCAAGGCGGCAAGCCGGAGCGGCACGAACGTGGCTTCATCGGCGACGACGGCGCCCTGGAGGTGCTGCTGCCTGGCGCCGAGCCGGTGCCTGGCCGCGCCGCGGCCGAGGTGGCAACCGACCTGCGCGCGAGCACGGCGCG
Source organism: Truepera radiovictrix (assembly GCA_044463725.1). Classification (GTDB taxonomy): domain Bacteria; phylum Deinococcota; class Deinococci; order Deinococcales; family Trueperaceae; genus JAAYYF01. The sequence goes on along the minus strand of JBIQMD010000285.1, from coordinate 1,181 downwards.
GTTGATCGAGGCTGCGGGCGCCGCTGCTCCAGAAACAGGCGTGGTGCACGTGAACCCGTACTTCGGCGAGCTGAGCCCCTTGGGTGTCGTGCAGATGGCGGCCCTGCACGCGCGCCATCACCGCAAGCGGCATCTCGATCATCTGGTCGCTCCCGGAAAGGACGCGAGAACCTAGGCACACGAGCCCCCTAGACGGGCCTCGGGGCCTGAATCCTCAACTGACATTGCGATTGAACTACGTCAGGTAGATGATGTGGCTGTGTCCCCAGACGAGCAAGCATCCGGCTCGGCAACGCCAGCGGCCCTAGAGCAGCAGTACCGCGGGTTGCGCTGCGACGTGATCATCGTCGGTGGCGGCATCGTCGGCTTGGCGTCTGCACTCGCCATCAGCGACGCTCGACCGGACCTCAAGCTCGTGGTGTTGGAGAAGGAGGCGGAGGTCGGCAGTCATCAGACGGGCCATAACAGCGGCGTCGTTCACTCCGGCATCTACTACCGGCCGGGGTCGCTAAAGGCGGAACTCTGTCGCCAAGGTGTGGCGCTCATGCAGGCGTTCTGTCGAGAGCACGACGTGCCGTACAGCGAGTGCGGCAAGGTGATAGTGGCAACGGAAGAGAACGAACTGGCTCCGCTGCGAGAGTTGCTCGGCCGCGGCGTGGCCAACGGCGTGCCCGGCCTGCGCCTCCTCGGGCCAGATGAACTGCGGGAACTCGAACCTAACGTGCGCGGTTTGCAGGCCATCCACTCGCCAACTACGGCCATCACCGACTACGGCGCAGTGGCTCGCAAGCTTGCCGCTGTGCTGACAGTGCGCGGCGTGACGGTCCTCAAGAACGCAAAGGTCGGCGCCGTGGTCAACGTCGAGCGCGGTATCACGGTTCACGGGCCTCAACTCGAGGTCACGGCCCGCTACTTGGTCAACTGCGCTGGCCTGCATGCAGACGTCGTCGCGCGCCTCTGCGGCCTAACGCCCGACCTGCAGATCGTCCCGTTCCGCGGCGAGTACTACTTACTGACGCAAGCGCGCAGCAATCTCGTGCATAACCTCGTCTACCCCGTCCCCAATGCCGCACTGCCGTTCCTCGGCGTGCATTTCACCCGCACCATTGACGGCAGCATGGAGGGAGGCCCGAACGCGGTGCTTGCCTTCGCGCGCGAGGGCTACAAGACGAGGACCTTCG
>JBIQMD010000284.1:0-3466 GCA_044463725.1 Truepera radiovictrix | reverse complement strand
GGAGGCGCCGGTTGGCACGTCGCCCTCCTCACGCAAACGCCTTAGCTTCCAGTCACCCGCCATGGTGAGCGCCGTGTGCGCGGTCGAGAGGAAGGCGGAGGCCGCAAGTAGCAGCACGAGCCCAACTACCTGCAGCGCGGTTACGCCAGCGGCGGCAGCCACGGGCGCCTGCGCCATGGCGACGCTAGAGAGGGTGATGATTGACAGGATGGGTAGGCCGCGCAGTGAGCGCGATGATCGTTCCGGAGGGTTGTCTTCCATCGGTTCCGGGGATTGTAGCACGGCCAACCCGCCCGACAGAACGCAGCGGACGACCCTTGTTGGTGCGCGGTATGCTCCGCCAGAGTGATGGCAACCATAGTCGTGGAAGGTCCCATCGGTGTCGGCAAGACGAGCCTCGCACGCTACCTAGCGGACGACCTAGGGGCGCGGTTACTGGTCGAGGTGGTCGAGGAGAACCCGTTCCTAGCGCGCTTCTATGAGGACCCGAGGCGTTACGCGTTTCAGACGGAGACGTTCTTCCTCCTCTCGCGCTTCAGGCAGCATTCCGAGTTGGCGCAGGCTCCGCTATTTCAGACGCACACGGTGGCCGACTACGTGTTCGACAAGACTTTCCTGTTCGCGTCGTTGACGCTTACCGGTGACGAGTTCGAGCTCTACCGCGAACTGTTCGAGCAGCTCAGGTCTCGTCTCCCCCTCCCAGATCTGGTGGTGTACTTGCGGGCGCAGCCGGACGTGCTGCTCGAGCGCATCGCCAAGCGCGGCAGGCCGTTCGAAACGGAGATAGCTGCCGACTACCTTGAGCGCATCACTGCCGCGTACGACGAGTTCTTCACGCGCTGGCACACACCCGTCAAGGTCGTCGACGCTGGGGACATCGACTTCGTCGGCAACGAGGATGAGCGCCAGGAGTTGCTGAGGCAGATCCGCGCTTGGGCGGGGGCAAAGTGAACGCGGGTGGCGTTTACGTTGCCGTAGCTGGCAACATCGGCGCCGGCAAGTCGAGCCTCACGCGGGTGTTGTCGCAGCGCTACCATCTGGCGCCCGTCTACGAGGCGGTCGACGAGAACCCGTACCTCGAGGACTTCTACGCCGACATGCCGCGTTACGCTTTCCACTCGCAGGTCTTCTTCCTGGCGGCGCGCCTGAAGCAGCATCTGCGCGAGGTCAACCCCGGTAGGCGCGTCATTCAGGACCGCACGGTCTATGAGGACGCGGCCATCTTCGCGCGCCTGCTCCACGACGACGGCGTAATGGACGACCGGGACCACGCCTCTTACCGCACCCTCTACTACGCGGTGCTGGCGGCGCTTCGGCCGCCCGACCTGCTGATCTACTTGCGCGCCGACCTCGGCACGCTCAAGCGCCACATCGCGCAGCGCGGCAGGCATTACGAGGCGAACATCGACGACGGCTACCTGCAACGCTTGAACGACCTGTACGAGAGCTGGATAGAGGACTACACGCTCTCGCCGGTGGTGGTCGTGCCTGGCGACGACCTCGACTTCGTGAACGACCCGGCCGACCTGCGCAAGGTCCTCGACTTGCTCGAGCGCCACGGACTGACGGCGCCCGTCGTCGGTTAGCTGGCTAGCGGTGGGTCGCGGGGTCAAGGCAATGGCAACTGGGGACAGTGGGCCCGGGCCACTCGCTCTGGGTGCGCTGCTCGACGCGGCGCGGGCCCTCGCCCCGGAGGTGTTCTCGCTGACAACGGGAGAAAGTAGCCTCGGACAGACCGGTCAGTACACCACGCTGGTTACGGGAGTGGCGCAAGACCACCAACGGGTCAAGCCGGGCGACCTGTTCGTGGCGCGCCGCGGCGCCAAGTTCGACGCCCACGATTTCCTGGGCGCAGCGGTGGCCGCTGGCGCCGTTGCCCTGGTTGGCGAGGTGCCCCAAACCGTCGAACTTGGCGTGCCCTACATCCAGGTGCCGGATGCCAGGCGCGCCCTGCCGTATCTGGCCGCGGCGTTCGAACGCCAACCGTCGGCCAACCTGCGCGTGCTTGGCGTTACCGGAACGGACGGCAAGACCACGACGAGTTACCTCCTCCAGTGGCTGCTCCTCGGCAACTACCAGGCCGCGCTGCTCAGCACGGCGGGCTTGGCCATCGGGACGACTCCGCTCGACCCGCTCGCCGGGCACTTCACGACCCCGGAGGCGAGCGAGGTGCAGGCGCTGTTGGGGCGCTTCCTGCGCGCTGGCGCCAGCCACGTGGTGCTGGAATCCAGCTCGCACGGCTTCTCGCTCCACCGGCTAGACGCGGTGGAGTACGCAATTGGCGTGTTCACGAACCTAACGCCTGAGCACCTCGACCACCACGGCGACATGACTGAGTACCGCGAGGCAAAGGCCACGCTCTTGCGGCGTGCGGCGCGCGGCGTGGTGAACCTAGACGACGAGCACGCCCCGTACTTCCTGGCGGCCAGTCACGAGCCCGTCACTTACGGTGCGGCGGCGGGCGCCGACGTCCGCGTGGGTAACGTCGTGCAAACGCCTGGCGGGCTGGTGTTCGACCTGAGCGTGTTCGGTGAGGCGTTCGCCGTGAACCTGCCCATGGTCGGCGCCTTCAACGCCTGGAACGCGGCTGCCGCAGTTGCTGCCGCTGGCCTCGAGGGCGTGCCGGCTGGCGTTGCCGTAGAACGCCTCGCCAGCTTCCCCGGCGTTCCCGGCCGCATGCAGCTCGTGCAGGCGCAGCCAGTGACCGTGATCGTCGACTTCGCGCACACCGCCCCGGCCCTCACCAAGGCCCTGAGCGCGGTGCGGCGTGAGGGCGCGCGCACCATCGTGGTCGTCGGCGCCGCGGGCGAACGCGACCCTGGCAAACGCGCACCGCTCGGGCGCGCCGCCGTAACCGGAGCCGAGCTAGCTGTGTTCACGGAGGAGGACTCGCGCTCGGAGAGTACCGTGGGCATCCTGGCGCAGATGGCGCAAGGAGCCAATGCTGCCGGTGCACGCGAGGGCGTTGACTACCTGCTCGAGCCGGACCGCGCGGCAGCCATTCGGTTGGCGTTGCGGCACGCGCAGCCGGGTGACGTGGTGCTGCTTGCTGGCAAGGGTCATGAGCGCACGCTCGAACGCGCCACCCAGACGCTGCCGTGGGACGAGGCCGCCGAAGCGCGCGCCGCCCTCGCCGAGTAGTTTGTGCCGCACGCACCGGCGACATTCGCTAGAGTTGAGCGCATGAACGTTCGCCGCGCACCCCGCCAGCCGAGCCAGGCATGACCAGCCCGTTGCAGTTGATCCTCGCCAAGCGCGCGGGCTTTGAACATTCGGCCGCGGAGCTCAAGGAGTTCCTAGACGGTTACGTGGCTGGCGCGGTGCCTGATTACCAGGTGGCGGCGTGGCTCATGGCCGTGTGCTGGCGCGGCATGACGCAGCAGGAGACGGCGGACCTCACTCAGGCGATGGCTCACTCGGGTGACGTGCTCGACCTGGCCGACCTGCCTAACACCGTAGACAAGCA
>JBIQMD010000283.1:0-3473 GCA_044463725.1 Truepera radiovictrix | reverse complement strand
AAGACGTTAGGCAAGTCAGCGATTGGCTCGCAACGTTCGCCCGCGAACGTTAGTTGGGACTCCCCGGAACGGCGGACCGAGCAACCGTGCACCGGTCCGCCGCCGCGTAACTGAAGTGCAGACGCTAACGTCTGATGGCGCGCAGGATCACTAGCAGAATGGCGGCGCCAACGACTGCAACCAGGAGACTGTAGAAGTTGAACCCAGTCACGCCGGCACTGCCGAACTGGTTGAACAGCCAACCGCCAAGGAAGGCGCCGATGATGCCAACGATGATGTTGGTGAGGAGGCCGCCGCCACCCCCGGTAAGGGCTCCAGCGATCCACCCGGCCAACGCTCCCAGGACGATCCATAACAGGATGCTCATGAGAAAGCTCCCTTCCTGAAGCGCCCGGAGTTGCTACTCGGGCGTGAGGTCACGCTAGCACTGGGAAACGAGCATTCGTGGTGCGGCTGTCGGGTCGCCAGTCTCAGAGTCTTGTCAGCGTTGGCGCGGGTCGAGCAGGTCGCGAAGCCCGTCGCCTAGGAAGTTGAAGGCGAGCACTACAAAGATGATGGCCAAGCCAGGCAGGGCAGCTACCCACCAGCCATCGAGGAGGTAGGCCCTGCCGCTCGCGATGATCGCTCCCCACGAAGTAGCTGGCGGAGGTACGCCGAGGCCGAGAAAAGAAAGGGCTGACTCTATCAGTAGTAACTGCGAGAGCTGGAAGGTCGTGAACACGATCATGGACGAAACCGTGTTGGGTGCTATGTGACGCAAGATGAGGCCTGCGTCCGGTGTGCCAAGCGCACGTGACGCCGCCACGAAATCCAGGTCGCGCAATCCGAGGACCGCAGCGCGCATCAGGCGCGCGTAAGCGGGCCATACGGCGAGGGCCAAAGTGCCGACCAGCACCCACAGGCCCTGCCCGAGCAGACCGACCACCGCAATCATGAGGAGCATGGTTGGGAACGCCAACTGCACGTCGATCAGCCGCGAGATGACCTCATCTACCCAGCCGCGGTAGAAGCCAGCTAGCAACCCGAGTGCCGACCCGAGCACGGCGGCAGCGACTGCGGACAGGAGCACAGTGACGAAAGTGGCTCTGGCGCCGCGCATGACGCGCGCGAGCACGTCCCGACCTAAGTTGTCCGTGCCAAGAAGGTGCTCGGCAGTGCCACCACTCACCCATGTTGGAGGCTGAAGCCGGGCGCGGAGGTTCTGCCGTGTGGGGTCGTGAGGCAACACGGAGTTCGGTAGAACGGCGGTAACGGCGAAGGCGATGAGAATCAGGATCGATATGAAGTTCTTGGGATTGACCAAGAACCGGCGGAAATGCCGCGGCCGCTCAGCCATAACTGATCCTCGGGTCGATGAACAAATATGCAAGGTCGACGAGTAGGTTGACCGCGACGAAGATGGAGGCGCTCAGGATGACCACCGTTTGAACAACGGGAAAGTCGCGTGCGTAAATCGCATCTATCGCTAGGCGACCGATGCCCGGCCAGGTGAACACCGTCTCGGCCACCACGGCCCCGCTGAAGAGGCCGCCGACCTGCAGTCCGATGAGCGTGATGATGGGGATGAGGGCCGCACGCAGCACGTGCTTGAGCAAGATGCGGCGCTCCGGGAGGCCTTTGGCCCTGGCTGTGCGCACGAAGTCGAGGTGCATGGTCTCGAGGAACGAGGAGCGCGTCATGCGCGAGGTGAGCGCCACATAGTAGCTGGCAAGCACGGCCGTAGGCATGATGAGCTGCTGCCATGTGCCGCGGCCGCCAGTTGGGAGCAGGCCGAGCTGCAGCGAGAGAAATAGCATGAGCATGAGGCCGAGATAGAAGCCGGGCACTGCCTGGCCGAATAGGGCGCCCCACATGATGAGGGTGTCGAGGAACTTCCCATGGTTGGCCGCGGCCAGCACGCCCAACCCTATGCCGAACACGACTGTGAGTAGCACGGCGCCGATGACTAGTTCGACCGTGGCGGGCAGACGGTCTAGATACATCCGGAGGGCCGGCTCGCCGTAGCGCAGCGAGGTACCGAACTTGCCTTGCGCCGTCTCTACCAGGAAACGCCCGTACTGCACTACGAGTGGGGCGTCGAGGCCCAGCTCTATCCTCAACGCTTCCCGCGCTTCGATGGGCGTGCCGATCGGCATTAGTTGGTCGATCGGGTCGCCAGATATGCGTGCAAGGAAGAATGTTGCCGTGGCAACACCGAGCAGTATGAGCACGGTGTTGCCAAGGCGACGGATCAGGTATGAACCTAGTTGCAAGGTTGTCGTTCCCGTACTGAGAGGAGTGATCCGCTCAGTCGAGCGTTACCTTCTCGAGGAAGAGGAGGTTATCGGGGCTTGGTACAAAGCCGCTAACGCGGTCGGAGACGCCATAGACTTCCTCGAGAGAGAAGAGGAAGAGCGCGACGGGGTCATCGCAGGCGATGGCGGCGGCCTCGTTGAGGAGGCTAAGGCGGTGGGCGGGGTCGATGGCGCGCGATGCCTCATGCACGACTTCGTCGAAGGCCGGGTTGCGGTAGTAGGAGTACGGGGCGTCTTGCAGGAAGATGTTGTGGCCATAGGTCGTGTCAGGCGCGGTAGCAATGCCCAAGGTGGCCACGTTTCGGAGCTCGAATGCGCTTAGTTGCCTTAGGAACTCGCCGCCTTCTAGGACGATGTGGTTGGCGGTGATGCCAACGTCTTGCAGCATGGCTGCGATGGCCTCTGACAGCTCAGCGTCGCCTGAAGACGTGCGGTACTTCAGGTCGACGGTCAGGCCGTTAGGGAAGCCGGCCTCAGCGAGGAGGGCGCGTGCCTTGGCCGGGTCGAACGGATAGGGCTCGAGGTTGGGGTTGTAACCGAAGAACTGGGGCGTGCCTAACTGGCAGTTGGAAATCGTCCCGTGACCGTAGTAGAGGGCGTCAAGTAGAGCCTCTTTGTCAACGGCGTAGTTTATGGCCTGTCGGACGCGCGTGTCAGCGATAGGGCTGTCCGGGAGGCCATCGAGCAGGGCGAGCTTAGCGGTGAAGCCCGTCACGGACTCAACGTGGACATTTGCGGCGTTCTCGACGCGGTCGTACTGAGAGGCGGGCACATTGGTCGCGATGTCGATCTCGCCAGCGAGCAGCGCCGCGATACGCGAGGTGTCCTCAGGGATTGGGCGGAACTCGAGCTTCTCGACGGCGGGGGCGCCGCCCCAGTACGCGTCGTTGCGGACGAGCGTGATGCTTTGACCGGCAACGCGCGAGTCGAACTTGAAGGCGCCGGTGCCGATCGGATGCGCAGCGAACCCGTCTGGGCCGACCTGCTGGTAGTAGGCCGGCGGCACAACATGGCCGTTGAGAGCGAGCGACAGCACGAGAAGCGGGAACGGCTCCTTCGTGTGGATCCGGACCATGTGGTCGTTGACGACGTCAACGGTTGCTACGGCACCGAGGGCGACCACTTGGGTTGGTTCGACAGCCAGAGTCTCGAGGGAGAACTTCACCGCGGCGGCGTCCA
>JBIQMD010000282.1:0-3481 GCA_044463725.1 Truepera radiovictrix | reverse complement strand
GCGTTGGCGTCGAAGCTCAAGGTGGCGGCGCTGACGCTCAGCCCCTCACGCACGAGGCGCAGGCCACCAGACGCCGTTAGCACCCCAACCTTGAGGTCAATGCGCAAGGCGTCCGCCGTCACGTGCCCGAACGAGCCGTCTAGGCTGACGCCGGTCGCCTCAAGGTAGTCCTGGGCGCGGTACTCTATATGGCCCGCCGTGAGCGTAACGCCCGTGTCCTGGTCGGTTACGGTTCCGCCCTGCGGCAACGTGGTTATGCCTGAGATGATGTCGAACACCTGGCCGCCGGTCGGCACCACCGTCAAGGCAGCGAATGGCGCGTTGGCGAGTGCGGCGCTCACGCAAAAGAGGAGCGCCGCACCGCAGACCCTGACCCCCCTGTAGAAGCTGGCTCTCATGCGCCGAGTGTAACTGGCGCCTCATGAGAAAGGGGCCGCCACCGCGTGAGGCACGCCCTCACGCGGTCCTCGGCCTAAGCTGGACCGAGGGTGACGAGGTAATCGCGGTCGAACGGGCGGCCCTCCAGCAGTGCAAGCCCGGCCTGGAGCGGCGTGTTCATGACCTCGTCGACCATGTCCGCAACGCTGCGGTACTTACCAAGCGTCTGGTACGTCGTGCCGAACGACATGAAGCGCCCCATCGGCGTCTCCGCGCGCAACGTCAGGCCGGTGGCCGTGCGCAGTTGGGCGCGGCGCCACTCGTCGGCCGTTACGCCGCTGTCCTGCACGCCCCTCACAACCGACTGGAACACCTCCAGCACCTCAGTGGCGCGCTCTGGCGCCGTGCTGACGTAACCGACGAACGAACCGGCGCCCTCCTGCGGCTCGTGCGACAAGGAGGCGTTGTCCGCCAGGCCCTTGTCGACGAGTTCCCAGTAGAGACGGCTGCCGTCGCTCGCGCCGATGATGCTCGCAAGCAATGAAGCCGCGAAGCGCGCGGGGTCCTCCGCCGCCACGCCCGGCGCGTAGTACGCAGCGTGCAGACGGTGGAGGGTGGCGTCAGTGAGGGCCTCGCGGCCAGCGAACGGCTCGGCCGGCGGGTAGTCGCGGTGCGCCTCGAACGCTGGCCACTCTCCCGCGTGCGTCCTGGCGTGTTGCAGGACTGCGTCCCAGTCGTAGTTGCCAGCCACAGCCAAGATGACGTTGCCTGGCGCGTAGCGCCGGTCGAAGTACGCCTGCATGTCGGCGCGCTGCAGTTCGGTGATGCTCTTCGGGCTGCCAAGCACACTGTTACCCAGCGGGTGTGAGTTCCAGTAACGCTCGTTGGCGTGCTCGAACAACCGCCTGGCAGGGCGGTCTTGGTACATGGCGATCTCTTCCAAGATCACCTTCTTCTCCATGTCGAAGTCGCTCTGGCGCAAGCTCGGTCGCATCAACTGCGTGAGGACGTCGAGCAGCGCGCCAGCGCGGTTGGCCACCACGGAGCCGTAGTAGACGGTCCGCTCCTCGCTCGTGTAGGCGTTGTAATCGGCGCCGAGCTCGTCGAAGGTGCGGTTGATGTCGTCGGCGCTGAACTCCTCGTTGCCCTTGAAGAGCATGTGCTCGAGGAAGTGTGAGACACCGGCAACCGCGGGTGTCTCGTCACGCGAACCCGTGTGTACGAGGTAACCCATGGCGGTGGTGGCGGCGCGCGGGTTGTTCTCGCCGATCACGACCAGGCCGTTCTCGAGGATGACCTCGTCGAAGCGCAAGTTGGCGCCCTTCATGCCTTTGGCCCCAACGTCACGACCGTAGGTTCGGGGATGGGGTTGGCGGCCAGGTAGTCGTTTACGCCCTGCAACGTCACTCCTTCGATGTGGCTGGCTATCTCGGTGAGGGTGCGTGGGCGCCCGAAGAGGACCACGTCGTTGGCGAGTCTGCCAGCCGTGCTGCCTGAGGATTCGCCAGCCATGACGATGCTCGCGAGGAGGCCAGTGCGCGCCCGCTCTAGTTCGGCTTCCGTGACGCCATCTGCCAGGCGCCGCAGCTCCGCTAGGAACACGTCTAGGGTCTCGGCAGCGCGCTCGGTCGTCGTGCCAGCGTAGCCGAGGGTGTAACCGCAGCCGCGCACGGCGCGGTAGAACGCGCTGACGGAGTAGACCAACCCGCGCTTCTCGCGCACCTCGGTGAAGAGGCGGGCGCCCATGCTGCCAGACAGCACCTCGAGGGCAACGAGGTAGACGTACATCTCGTCCGTGCCGGGCGCGGGGCTTGGGTAGGAAAGACCGATCTGCACTTGGCTGGATTCGGCGTCGACGTGGTGGCGGCCAACCGGCGCAAGTTCTGCCGGAGGTACGGGCACGCTGCCGCCGCTCCAGGAGCCGAACGCGCGCGTTACCGCCTCCTCGAGTTCCTCCCACTCACCCCCGCCAGCCAGGCCGAGGATGGCGCCCTCTGGGCCGAGGCGGCGCGCGGCATCGGCCCGCACGCTCTCAGGCGTCAACGCGAGCAGGCCCGCGCTCGTGCCGAAACTACTGCGACGCTGGGGACTCGCGAAGACTTGCTCCTGAAGCGCCTCGAACAGGCGCTGCGTTGGTGCGTCCTGCAACGACGCCAGCTCCTGCACGGCAAGCTCGCGGCTGGCCTCGAACTCGCTGGCCTCGAAATGCGGCTGCGTGACGCTGGCGGCGAACAACTCGAGGGCTGGGGCGGCAACGGACTCCAGGAACGCGGCGCTGAGGCTGCTGGCCTCCCGCCCGCTACCGCCGCCGCGGCGCACCCCGAGGTCGAGAAGGGCGTCTGAGTACGCGCGCGAGTCGAGCGCACCAGCACCCCGCTGCAACCACTCGTGCACCACGTTGGCCGAGCCCTCCTGCCCCACCGGGTCGGTGGCCGACCCTAGAGGCAAGGAGAGCGTGGCGCTCAAAGTCGGCAACCACGGCATGGGCGCGTACACGACTCGCAGGCCGTTGGCCAACGTCAACTCTTGGATCGCGCCCTCTGGCGCCAATTCGGCAGGCATGGGCGCAAGTATAGCGCCGGGCAGTTGCCCGCCCGTCAGCGCCTAACGCTCAGGCGCCGCGCAACGTCAGCAGCGCGCCAGTCAGGTCGCCGCTACCAGCCAGGCTCGTGCCAACCAGCACGGCGTCGGCCACGCCAACTACGCTTGCGACCTCTGCGTGCGTGCGGTAGCCGGACTCCGCTACGGCAACGCCAGTGAAGCCAGCCTCGCGCGCCGCCCTGATTAGCCGCGGGGCAGTGGCCAAGTCGACCTGCAGGGTCTTCAGGTTGCGGTTGTTGACGCCGAGGACTGGCGCGCCTGCGGCTAACGCCACGTCCAACTCGGCGTCGTCGTGAACCTCGACCAACGCCTCGAGGCCCAGCGCCTGCGCGTATTCCAGGTACGCGGCCGTTGCCTCGCCGAGGACGCTGACCATCAGCAGCACGGCGCTAGCGGCGTGGTCGGCCGCCTCGCGCAGTTGCGCCGGGTGAACGACGAACTCCTTGCGCAGGAGCGGTAGCGGCACGGCGGCGGCCACCGCATCGAGGTGCAGCAGGTCGCC
>JBIQMD010000281.1:0-3495 GCA_044463725.1 Truepera radiovictrix | reverse complement strand
AGCGCCGAGGTAGAAGACAAGGCTGGTAATGGCGCCACGACGGACGCGATAACCGTCACCGTCATCCCCGTGACCGTGCCGCCGACCAGCGGCAGCATCGGCGGCACCATCAGCCGCGCCGCGCTTGGGCCGGCTGCGTTGGCGGCCTCTACCTCGATTGCGGCCGCCGCCAGACCGGCGCCCATCGAGGCCGGGCAGGTCTTCGTCGCCTTCAAGCCGGGCGTGCGCGACGTGACCTTCAGCGCGACTGGCACGGCGACGGCTGGCGCCTTCACCTTCAAGCCCGATGGCTCGTTCACCTTCGCGGGCAGCGAGTTCGTGCGTGAACGCGCCTACCCGACCGGCAGCGGCCTCTCCCTGTACCGGACGAGCGCGCTGGATGAAGCTGGCACGCGGTCGTTAGTCGAAAGGCTCGGCTCCTCGCCCCTCGTTGCCGACGCGTTCCCGAACTGGATCCTCTCCACCACTGCCGTGCCGAACGATTCCGCGTACGACCTCCAGTGGAGTTACCCGCAGCTCAACCTCCCCGAAGCGTGGGACCTAGAAACGGGCGACACCAATCTCGTCACCGTAGCCGTGCTAGACACGGGCCGCTTCGACCACACCGACGTGCAGTGGGCGGCTGGCGGGGCCAACTTCGCCAACTGGAACGGCACGGTACCGGGCGAGGGCGCACTCGACGACCCATCCACGCTCACGGGCGGCTCGCCGCACGGCACGCACGTGGCTGGCACCATCGGTGCCGTCACCAACAACGCCGACGGTGTTGCTGGGGTGAACTGGAACGTAGACGTGCTGCCGGTGAAGGTCCTGGCGGCTAACGGCAGCGGCAACTTCGCAGGCATCATCGAAGGGCTGTTCTGGGTAAGTGGCGATGATTGGGTCGGCTACGGTGGCCACGTCAACGGCAACGTCCCCAGTGTCATCAACATGAGCCTAGGCGGCAACATCGAGACGTACTGCCCCGGGTCCCTGGACGGTCTCTTCGCGGACCTGGCAGATATGGGTATCTACACGGTCGTCTCGGCGGGCAACGACTCCTCACCCGCCGACGTCTACTTCCCTGCCAACTGCCCTAGCGTCATCACCGTCGGGGCCACCGGCCCCACCGCGCTCCGTGCCACGTACTCCAACATCGGGTCGTTCGTAGATGTGATGGCGCCGGGCGGCGACTCTTTCGCCACCGACCCGGACGGTAACGTTCTTGACGGTATTCTCAGCACCATCAACGGGAACGGCTACGGCTTCATGGAGGGGACGAGCATGGCTTCCCCGCACGTGGCGGGCATCGTCTCCCTCATGTTGGCGCAGGATCCTAGCCTCACCCTCACCCAAGTGCGTCAGCGGCTGCACGATGCGTCCGTGCCGCTAACGTTAGACGAGTGCGGCGTGCCAACCCTCGGCCTCGACGGGCTTAACGGCTGCGGCGCCGGCCTCCTTGACGCGGCCGCTGCCCTGCGCGGGGACGTCCTGACTACCCCGCGAGCCTTCGCCTACGCCATCCCTTACGTGGCTGGCAGTCCGGTTCCCGTGCTCTATGGCGACCTGCCGGCGCTGGAGCGGCTCGCCCAGTACAAGACGGAAGCTACGGCACTCGGCGACGGCAGCTTCAGCTACTCCCTCGCTGGCCTCGCGCCCGGAACCTACCAGGTCGTGGCGCTAGAACTCCGCAGCCCAGAGACGGGCATCTCGACGATCGACCGCATAGGAGTCGTCGGTGCGGTCGAGGTGACAGCCGGCGCAGCGGCCGAAGAAGACCTGTCGGTCGTGCCGATGTACTCGCTCCTGCCGGTCGCGCCGGAGTAGTCCATGTAGGGGCGCCTTCGTGGCGCAAGTGAACCGTGTGCGGCGCCGGATCGGTTTACGGCGCCGCACGCTATGGGCGCGTAGGGCTTCCAGGCGCCAACGGCACCACCTAGCCCTACGCCTCACGCCTACTCCCCCGCCACCGCCGTGAGCCCCGCCACGAAATGGTCGATGAAGAACGTGTACAGCACCGCCACCGGCACGCTGGCGATGAGCGCCCCGGCGAGCAGCGGGCCCCAGCGGAACACGTCGCCGCGCACGAGCTCGGTCGGCACGCCGATGCTCACGGTCTTCTGTGCCGAGTCCTGCACGAACGTTAGGGCGTAGACGAACTCGCTCATGGAGAGGGTGAACGCGAACACCACGACCGTCAGGATCCCTGGCACTGCTAGAGGCAGCACGGCGCGCACGAAGGCGCCGAAACGGGTGTAACCGTCGACCATGGCCTGCTCCTCGATGTCGGTGGGTATCCCCTTGAAGAACCCCATGAGCAGCCACGTACAGAACGGCACCGTGAAGGTCGGGTACGCCACCACCAGGGCCCACAGTGAGTTCTGCAGGCCGAGGAACGCGATGACCTTGGCGAACGGGAGGAACAGCAGCGTCGGCGGGATCAGGTAAGTAAGGAAGATGCCGATGGCCAGCGCCTCACCCCAACTGCCAGCCAGGCGCGCGAGGCTGTAAGCGGCTGGTACTGCCAGCAGCAGGGTGATGGCCACCACCAGCCCACCGACGAGGAACGAGTTGAGGAGCCAACGCACGAAAAGCGTGTCCTGGAACAGGAGCTGGATGTGCGCGAGGGTCGGCGGTTGATTGAACCAGAACGGGTTGGCGTTGGGGTCGAAGAAGTCAGCGTTGCGCTTGAACGCCGTTATGAGCATGACGTAGAACGGCAGCGCCGCGAACAACGTGAAGAGCGTGATCACGAGGTAGAACGCCGACCGCCCCGCCACCTGCCTGCCTTTCAGGCGGGAGCGGCGCGGCTTGACGGCGGTGGCGGCCATCACGCCACCTCACTGCGCCGGATGAGGCCGAGGAGGATAGCGCTAACCCCCGCCAGGGCCGGGAAGAGGAACGGGATGATCAGGCGATACTTGCGGAAATACATGGCTCAGATCTCCGCACGCGGGTCGATGGCGTGCGCGTCGCGACGGCAACGGGCGCGGACCACGCATGGTCCGCGCCCGTGCCCGCCAGCGCTAGCTGGCCGGCGTGGCCGCCGCGCCCGGCGCCTCGCGCGTGAACTTCGGAATGTCCGCATTGTTGCGGATATCGTCGGTGAGCGCCTGCAGCGCCTGCGAGACCTCCTCGACGGTCGCCTGCCCGGTCAGCAGGTTGCCGATCTGGAGCTTGCTCTCCTCGTCGAGGTCGACGTACCAGCCGGCGTAGCGCGCGACGAACTGGTTCTCGCCCGCGGCGGCGATGGCGTCCTCGACCGACTTGAAGGCGGTGCCGAGATCGAGCCCCTCGGCGGCGCCGACGACGGCGGTGAGGGACTTGGTCGCCTCGGAGAAGAAGCGCGCGCCTTCCTGCGAGAAGAGCATGCGCAACCACTCCTTGCCGCCCTGGACGTTCTTGCCCTGCGCGAAGACGATGAAGTCCTCGCCGGCGGCCGCCTGCACGGCGCTGAACGGCAGCGCGTCGTCGTCGGCCAGGCTCGGCACGGGCATGCCGACCAGCTGTAAGTCG
>JBIQMD010000280.1:0-3535 GCA_044463725.1 Truepera radiovictrix | reverse complement strand
CAGGCTGCTCCGTCCCAGTGTGCGGAGCCAACCGGGGAGTCGAGCAGGACCAAGGCGCCTAGGCCGCGCGCCAGGCCGAGGTAGGCCATGGTGATGGCGTGCGGGTCGACCACGCCGTCCGCGCTGCCGTAAGTCGTAGTGAAGGTTTCCTCTGGGCTGACGGCGAATGGCACGAGCCGCTGCGCGTCGCTCGGGCTGAGCTCCTCGACCGGCACCCCGTAACTCAGCTGTAGCTCGAGGGCGCGCAGATGCTGCGCGGCGTTGACTCGCGGAACGAGGAAGAGGTAACCGAGCGGGTCGTAGCCGGAAGGCAGGCCGTAAAGCGACTCGAAGTCGCGGTACTCCAAGATCGACTCCCACGACAACATGACGTTCAGCGGGTCGCCGAACTGCACGCGCACACCCGCAGCGCTGCGGCCAGTCGAGCCGCTAGCTGGCGTCGGTCGTGCCTCCAGCACCACCACTTTCGCGCCGCCCTGAGCGAGCCGGAACGCGACCGCCGCGCCGACGATGCCTGCGCCGATGACCGCGACGTCGGCCGTGTGCGTCACACGAGCTCTTCAGATGGCGGCCCCACGCGGAACGTGGCGCGCAGGAGCAGCGGCGTAACAAGAGTGGTGATGACCACCATGAGCACCATGACGGCGAACAGGTCCTGCGGGATGACCCCGCGTTCCACCCCGATGGCGGCCACGATCAACCCGACCTCGCCGCGGGAGACCATGCCGGCGCCCACGCGTAAAGACTGCGTATTTGTGAACCCGAGCAGGCGGGCCCCTAGGCCACTGCCGATCATCTTGGCGACGATGGCCAACACGATGATGCCAAGGCCGACCCAGAGGAGCGGACCGCCGATCGCCTCGCGCAAGTTGGCGCGCAAGCCGATGTCTGCGAAGAAGATCGACACGAAGAAGCCGTAGCCGAACACTTGCATGGCCTCCATGAGCCGGTGCTTGAAGTTGGTGCGGCCGATGAGGATGCCCAGTAGGTAGGCGCCGGTGATGGCGGCGACGCCACCGAAGTACTCGGCCGACCAGGAGTACACGAGCACGAGGACCAAACTGACGGCCACGACCGGCTGCGCGATGGGCAGCTTCGAAAACCACGTCAGCAACCACTTCACGACCGGGGCCAGGAGCACGGCGACGGCGAAGTACGCCACCATCTTCACGCCCACCAGCCATATCGGCGGCGCAGCGCCGCCGCCGCTAGCGAAGACCGCCACAACGACCGAGAGGATGAGGATGCCCATCACGTCGTCGATGACGGCGGCGCCGAGGATGGTCATGCCCTCTTTGGTGCGCAGCTTCTTCAACTCGAGCAACGTCTGGGCGCTGATCGAGACGCTAGTTGCCGTGAGGATGGTGCCAACGAACACGGCCTCGTTGGTCGGCATGCCGACAAGCACGCCCAATCCCCAGCCGCCGAAGAACGGCAGGATCACGCCGCCCGTCGCCGAGGAGAGCGCGGGCATGCCTACGCGGCGCATGGCGCCCAGGTCGGTCTCTAGGCCAGCGATGAACATGAGGAGGATCACGCCGAACTCGCCCAAGAGCCTGATCGTCTCAGTCGTCTCGGCTGCGTGCGAGAAGATGGGTGAGCCCATGAGGTTGAACACGCTCGGGCCGATGATCAGGCCGAAGCCGATCTCACCGACGACGGTCGGCTGGTCGAGCAACCCAACGAGGTAGCCGGTAAGTTTGGCGCCAGCCACCAAGGTGGCTAGGACGAGCATCAACTCGAGGAACGGCGACACGCCTTGGCTCCCTTTCAGGCCTGGTCGGCCAGGTCCTCAAGTTCGCGCACGTACCCCTCGACCACGGCGAACGCCTTCTCGATCGGCGCAGGCGTGGTCATGTCGATGCCGGTAGCGCGGAACAAGTCGATCGGCTTGAGCTCAGAACCGGCCTTCAGGAAGTCGAGGTAGCGCTCTGCTGGGGCGTTGTCGCCACGCTCGAAGCCAGCCCGCACGTCCGCAGCGAGGGCCGCCGCCGCCGCGATTCCGACGGCGTACTGGAAGGTGTAGTACGGGATATAGAGGTGCCCGAACTGCGCCCACGTGATGCCGGTGCGTTCGTCGGCCGTGATCACGTCGCCGTAACCCTCTTGGAACAACCGCTGCATGCTGCCAACGAGGCGCTGCGCCGTCAGGCCCTCGCCGCGCTCGACGGCCTGGTGTGCCTCCAGCTCGAAGCGCACTAGTGTGGGCATGATGAAGAAATAGCGGTGGAAGTTGTAGAACGCCTCGTCAAGCACGGCAAGGCGCTCGCTCGGCTCCGTTAGAACGCTGAGGAGGTGGCTTCGCACGAGCGCCTGGTTGAAGTTGGAGGCCGTCTCGGCCACGACCATGGCGTAATTGGCGTTGGCGGGCGGCTGCTCGACGTCCATGAGCTTCGAGTGCATGGCGTGACCAAGCTCATGGGCGAGGGTGCTCATGCTCTCGAGGTCGTCCTGGTAGCTCATCATGATGTAAGGCTGCCCGCGGTACCAACGGGTAGCAAAGGCGCCGTCGCGCTTACCGCGGTTAGGGTAGACGTCGACCCACCGCTCCTCGAGCAGGCCCTTGCGTAGCGGCGTCAAGTACTCGTCGCCAAGGGGGGCCATGCCGTCCAGCACGTGCTCGATGGCCTTCGAATAGGGGAGAGGCGCCGCGTTCTTGGCCAGCGGCGCGAAGACGTCCCACTCCTGCAGCTTGGAGACCTTCAGCAGGCGCCTGCGCGCCTCCCAGTAGCGGTGCCACACGCCCAGGTTCTCTTGGAACACGTCCAGCACGTTCGTGAGCACTTCTCGCGGCACCTCGCGCGGCTGCAGTTGCTCGTCGAGCGTGTCCTTGTAGCCGCGCGTGCGGGCGAGGAACACCGACTGCTTGATGCGCCCGACGTACAGGTCGGTGAAGGTGTCCTGGAGGGCGATGAAACCGCGGCTGTACGAGTCGTACGCCTTCTCACGCAGGGCCCTGTCGTCTTTCATGCGCAACGCCGGGTAGGTGCTGCGCGCCACTTCGTACGACTTGCCGTCGTGCTCGACTGGCTGGAACGGCAGCTCGCCGTTGGCAAGCGAGTTGTATGCGCGTTCGAAGGCGCCGAACGCGTCGCCCGTGCGTCCGATGACGTCCTCTACCTCGGCGCTGCGCACGTGCGGGCGGCTGGCCTCGAGGCGCTCGAAGTAGCGGGAGAGGTCATGCAGGCGCGGGTCGGTGGCCCGCAACTCCGCGAGGCGCTCCTCACCCAAAGCCAGCAACTCGGGCTGCATGAACGCTAGCTCCGTGCCGAAACGCGCCGCCAGCGACTGGAACCGGCCCGCCTTCGCGCGAGCCTCCTGGTCGGCCTGGTCAACGGCAAGCGGCATGGTGGCGTAGATGCGGAGTTTCTGGAGCTTGGTCAGGAACGGCCAGTATGCGGCGAAGAAGTCACCTAGCACCTTCGCGCTCTCGCCGAGACGACCCTTGAACGAAGCCAAGCTGGCGAGGTCGTCACTGGCGGTGGCCAGGTCGGCTTCGAACGCGGCCTCCGTTGCATAGGTGGCCTGCAGGTTC
>JBIQMD010000279.1:0-3543 GCA_044463725.1 Truepera radiovictrix | reverse complement strand
AGCGGATAGGCAACCACGGCTAGCGCCCCAACCCCGGCCGCGTCTGGCGCGGCTGAGGCGTCCGCCGCGTCTGGCGCAATGGCAACGGAAGGGCCAGCGTTGGGGCCAGGCAGCGCCGCGCTGCCACCGAGGACGCGTTCCAGGTGCTCGAACTCCAAGCGCAGCTCCGGCGGGAGAAGTGCGTTGGAGACGGCTTCGGGGCTGACGGGATGGTCGGGCTGCAACATGCGGTCACCTCAGCTTGGCGCTTACGGCCGCAGTGTTACACGTTGGGGGTCTCAGACCACCTTGCGGCGCGTGCGCTCAAGCCCTACACTTCACTCGTCCGACCATGGTGCCAATAGGGGCCACCGGCGGGTCCGGGTGTCAAACGAGCGTGAGTTCGTTTGAGCCCGATAGTCACTGAGAGCTCGAACCTCCAACGCGAGGCGAGCCAGTAGGGATGGAAATGGCTACAGGCAAGGTCAAGTGGTTCAGCGGTGAGAAGGGTTACGGCTTCATCGCCCAGGATGACGGCGGAGCGGACGTGTTCGTCCACTTCTCTGCCATCCGAGGCGAGGGCTACCGGTCCCTCAACGAGGGTGACGTCGTTTCGTTCGACGTCGAGCCGGGCCAGAAGGGCCCACAGGCCCAGAACGTTCTGGTGACTAGCGCAGCAGCACCGCGCCCAGGCAGTAGCGACCGCGGTGGTCGCGACGGCCAGTTCTTCAGTGACCGCCCGGCGGGCGATCGCTCCTTCGACAACCGCGGTGCCGGTGACCGCGGCGGCGACCGCGGGCGCGGCGGCAATGACCGTGGCGGCAACGACCGCGGCGGCTCGCGCAGCCGTGGCGGCAACGACCGCAGTGGGGGTCGGCGCGACCGCTACTGAGCGCATTCTCTAGCGCCCCTTGGCAATCAAGACGACCGTAAGGAACTGCGCGGGCCCGGAATCTCTCCGGGCCCGCGCTCTACTAACCGTACGTTTGGGTGTTGGGGTCTACGCCTCTTGCGGCGCGAGCGGTGCGGCCAGTTCAGGCCCGCGCAGGCTTCCTCGCGACGCCCTTGGATTCACCGTCGAACTCACCGTGTGGCGCTCCGAGTAGGGGCAGTACCCAGAAGTCAAGCCCGTAGTAGCCGGCAGTGCGCCAGGCCAGCACGATCCAGGTGGCGAGCATGAACATGATGGGGTTCGTGGAGAGGGTGCCAGCCAGGAGGAAGGCTACGTTCATCAGGCCGCCGAAGAAGGCCGCTGCGCCAGTCAGGAAGCCTACGATGAGCGCGATGCCGACCAGGAGTTCGCCGAAGGCCACGACGTAGCCCATGAACGGCCCCAGTGGCAGGAAGATGTTCTCGATCATCCAGGCGTACCAGCCAGTCACGCTCGGCTTCTCGCCCTGCGATAGTCCGACTGCGCGCGTGAGGAAGCCCTTGATTGCGCCCCCAGCTTCCGGTCCGACCCAGGCCGGGTTCGTTACCTTGCCCCAGCCAGCGTGTAGCCAGAGCCAACCGAGGTAGATGCGGACGACCGTCCAGAAGGGCGCCATGTACTTTGACGCGAAGAGGAACTTACTTACCTGAGGTTCAGGGTAAAAAGTGGTGCTGCGTGCCATGCTCCTCAACCCCTTTCACTGACTAGTATCCTATCTCAATCAAGGGTGCAGCCAGGGACATGCGCCCTAGGACTAATGTCCTGCACGCATAGAACGGAGTACCGGGTGGTACATGACTAGGCTAACGGGGAGGCTGGTGCTGCCGCACGGGCTGGTGTCTGGCACGATCACTTACGGCAGCCACATCGAGGCCGTCGAGCAAGTTGACGGCGCGGGCAGCAGCGCCGACCTGCCCATCGTCCTGCCTGGGTTCATCGACACGCACGTTCACGGCGGCGGCGGTGCAGACACGATGGACGGAGCTCAAGACGTCGAGAGGGTAGTGCGTTTTCACGTCGCTCACGGCGTTACCACCTTGCTACCCACCACCATCACTCACCCGTGGCAGGACGTCATGGCCGCCCTGGCCGGCGTAGCCGAGTTCATGGCCGTCGTCGGCGACAGAGGCGCCGAAGTGCTGGCCGACGTGGTTGGCGCCCACCTCGAGGGCCCGTTCATCAACCCGCAGCGCCTTGGAGCGCAACCGCCGTACGCCACCCTCCCCGTGCCTGAGCTCGTCGAGGAAGTGATCGCGAAGGGCATAGTGCGCGTCGTGACCATTGCTCCCGAAATGCAGCATGCCAGGGAGGCGGCGCGGCGCTTCGCGGCGGCAGGCACGCGCGTGTCGTTCGGGCACACGAACGCTACCGCGGCAGAGGTGGAGGCCGTGGCGACGACGGTAAGAGCTGCGGGTGGAGTGGTCGGGTTCACGCACCTCTTCAATGCCATGACTCAACTGACGGGCCGCGAACCTGGCGCGGTTGGCGCGGCGTTGGCCGATGCGGAGGCGTACGCGGAGCTCATCTTCGACCTCCACCACGTTGCGCCGACGAGCTTCAAGGCGGCGCTGGCCGCCAAGCCGCACAAGTTGCACCTCATCACGGACGCCATCCGCGCATGCGGGCAGGCCGAGGGCATGAGCGAACTGGGCGGTCAGGCGGTCATGGTGAAGGACGGCGCAGCGCGGCTGGCCGACGGAACGCTGGCTGGCAGCATCCTCACCCTGGACCAGGCGTTACGCAACGCCGTCGCGCAAGGAGTTGACCTGCCCACCGTCAGCCGTGCCCTGTCCGGTGTCCCCGCAGCCTACCTAGGCCTCAATGACCGCGGCGCCCTAGTGGCCGGCGCACGCGCAGACATGGTCGTGCTAGACAACGATCTGCGCGTGCAGGAAGTGTTCGTGGCTGGCCGGTCGCTTGGCTGAGGAGTGGCCTGGCTGAGGAGTGGCCTGACTGAGGGGCGGCCTCAGGCGGCCAAGGCCTCGTCGACTAGGCGCCTTATGAGCTCTGGGTCAACGCGCCCAGCGGTCGCGCGCATGACCTGACCGACGAAGAAGCCCTTCAGCCCCACCTTGCCGCCGCGGAACGCCGCTAGCTCAGCCGGGTGCGCTGCGAGGGTGTCGGAGATGATGGTGCGGACGGCGTCGTCATCGCCAAGGCGCTCGAGCCCACGTTCAGCCACGAGGCTCGCGGGTGAACCTCCCGACTCTGCAACCTCGGTAAGCAGTTCCCTGGCCACCCGCAGCGTGATCGTGCCCGCGTCGACTAGGCCCACTAGTTCAGCGAGCGCCTCCGGCTTCAGGCGCGAGTCAGGCGCGTCTTTCAGGAGCCGAGCAACGTCGTTGACGACCCAGTTAGCAACGCTGCGCGGAGTAGCGCCGGCGTCGACGGCTCCGGCGTAGGTAGCGTACAGCTCATCGCGGGGCGCCAAGATGGCCGCGTCGTGCGCGGGTACGCCCTGCGTCGCCATGGCGTCAAAGCGCTGGCGCGCCGCCGCGCTGAGGCTAGCCGGGTCAAAGTCCGGCGCGGCTGTCTCCAGGGCCGTGGGGGCGTCAGTGGCGACAGCGGACGAGCGTGGCCCTTTCTCGGCTGCCGCGCTCTTCGACCGCGCATCCTTCAGGGCCACGATGCGG
>JBIQMD010000278.1:0-3562 GCA_044463725.1 Truepera radiovictrix | reverse complement strand
TAACGACGTGCCCACACTGTTACAACGCCCTGTTCAACGACTACCCGCAGTTGGGTGGCGAGTACAGCGTGACCCACCACACCCAACTGATCGAGAAGCTCATGGCCGAGGGGCGCATTCCGACTTTCACGCTCGACGAGTCGATCACCTACCACGACCCGTGCTACCTCGGGCGTCACAACGGCATCTACGACGCGCCGCGTAACGTCCTGGCGGGCGGCGGCAACGAAGTCATCGAGATGCCTCGTAACCGCAACGATTCCTTCTGCTGCGGCGCTGGTGGCGCTCAGTTCTGGAAGGAAGAGGAGGAGGGCGACCAGCGGGTGTCTAACGCGCGCTTCGACGAGGCCGTAGCGACAGGCGCTCAAGTCATAGCGACGGGTTGCCCGTTCTGCAAGGTCATGCTTTCCTCGAGCGACGGTGCCCAGGCGGAGAACGCGCCGCAGGTGCTAGACGTAGCTCAGTTGGTGGCCGCACGCCTCGACGGCATTCAGGCGCTCTTCGATCACCATGCCGCGCCCCAAGGTGGTGCTAGTTCCGGCGCGGGTGTAAGCGGCGACTGACACGTCAAAGTTCCGTAAGTGGCATCTTCGGCAACCGCTGGGGGCGCTAAGCGTATATCCTGTTGGGGTTGCGTGCGGCGCCGTCATCTCTCGAGACGCAACAGGCCGCCCAGGAGGCAACGCCAACCGTGTCACGTGAACGTTCCCCCAGCCTAAGGCTAAGCGCCGTTAGCGGCGACGTCGGTCATGGCGGGGCTGCAGGCGCGGACAAACCGCATACGTCGCTCGGCACGCTGCTCCTCGCCGAGGTATTCGCGCGCGTGCAGGACGCGCTCCTCGTTCTCGACACCAACGACCTCGTCAGCGCTGCCAACCCCGCAGCCGAGGCTCTGCTGCACGTGCGGCCTGGAGCCCTTCTTGGCATGTCGTTAGTGAAGTTGCTGCCCGTCTCGGCCCCATTGCTGGCGTTGATCGTGGCCCCTGACCGCTCCGGACCGTTGCAGCTCGAGGTGGAGCTCGTGCGACCTCAGGGTGGGGTGGTGCCGGCGGCAGTGAGCGCCTTCCGCGTTGAGGACGGGCGCACCGTGCTCGTGTGCCGCGCCCTCCCGACCAGGCCAGCCGACTCGCGCGCCAGTCGCGCCGAGCGGCGCTTCCGCGTGGTGGTCGAGCGTTCATCAGACGTGTTCTTCGTCATCGACGCTCATGGGCGGGTCGATTACGCGTCACCTACCGCGGTCGCGCTTGGCCTCGTGGCCGGCGAGCACCGGGAACTTGACTTGTGGCGCATCGTGCACCCGCGCGACCGCGAGGCGGCCCAGACGGCGCTCGCGGCGCGTTACGATCCGACCAAGGGACCGTTGAATAACGTGAAGACTGTCGTGCGCGTGCGCGTGAGTGGGGTGTGGCGTTGGTTCGACCTTACGGCCACCGACCTCTCCGACGACCCCGACGTGCGTGGGCTGCTGGTGCAAGCGCGTGACGCTACTGCAAGCGTAATGGAGACGCGGCGCCTGCGTTCGAGCGAGGCTTACTACCGCGCGATCTTCGAGCGCAGCAACGAGGGGCTGGTACTTCTCGATAGGCACAGGCGGCTGCTGAGGGTCAACGACCCTAACCAGCCGGGCATGGGTTACCGCGAAGGCGACCTGCTAGGCACTAACCAACTTGACCTCGTGCACCCTGACGATCAGGCGGCACTGTCCGACGCGTTCGACATGGTCGAGGCGCGGCTGGGCGCCACCGAGCAGGTCCGCTTTAGGGTTCGTGATGTTGCCGGCAACTACCATTGGCTCGAGGGTTCGGTGTCCAACCTCTTGCACGACCCGAACATCGGTGCGTTCATCCTGAGTTACCGCCGCGTGGGCGACCGCGTACCGGTGGTCGACAAGATCCGCTCCCTCAACGACGAGCTGAAGCGCCGCCTCAGCCACCTTCAGTCGTTGCGGCGCATCGACATGGCCATCAACAACAGCGTCGACGTGAAGTTGGTATTCGACATCTTCATGACGCAGGTCGTACAGGATCTCGGGATCGACGCGGTTGGCGTGCTCCTCTACGATCCGCAGCTGCATGCGTTGCGGCCGGCCATGGGCCTGGGTTTCACGAGCGAACTGCGCGTGAGGGCCCGCGTCGACTTCGGCGTTGGGCCGGCCGGCGTGGCCGGCATGGAGCAGCGCTCGGTCTACCTGCCCGACTTGCGCGGTGAGGACGGGTGGGGTGCCGCCGTCGAGCCGGAGCATCAGGTGGAGTACTCGTCTTACATGGCGGTGCCGATGGTGGCCAAGGGGCAGCTGCAGGGTGTCATCGAGTTGTACTCGAAGCGGCCGATGGAGACGTCAGCCGAGTGGCTCGAGTTCCTCGAGACATACGCCGACCAGGGCGCGATAGCGGTTGAGAACTCGCAGTTGGTGCGTTCGCTCGAGCGCAGCAACCAGGAGTTGCATCGTGCCTACGACCGCACCATCGAGGGTTGGGCTAGTGCGCTCGACCTCAAGGATGAGGAGACCGCGGGGCACAGCAAGCGCGTCACGGACATGACGGTGAGGCTCTCGCGCCGCCTTAACGTGGCGTCTGACGAGCTCGTGCACATTCAGCGCGGGGCGCTGCTGCACGACATCGGCAAGATGGGCATCCCTGATCAGATCCTTTTGAAGCGCGGGCCTCTAACCGCGGAAGAGTTCGACTTCATGCGCAAGCACCCCGTGTTCGCCTACGAGCTCTTGTCGCCTATCGAGTTCTTGCGGCCGGCGTTGGACATCCCCTATTGCCATCACGAGAAGTGGGACGGCAGCGGATACCCGCGTGGCCTCAAGGGCGAGCAGATCCCGTTGGCGGCGCGCATCTTCGCGGTAGTCGACGTGTTCGATGCGTTGACGTCCGAGAGGCCTTACCGGGAGGCGTGGCCGATCAATCGGGCGGCGCAGTTCATCCGCGATGGCAGCGGGACGCATTTCGACCCGACCGTGGTGGAGGCGTTCTTTGAGATGCTGGACCACGAGTCGCGCAGCTTGCGGCACGTATAGTTGCCTGCATGAGGGTCCCAGCCAAAGTCTTGTGGTTCGTTGCCGCGTTCGCTGTTCTAGGTGTTGGCGCCTTCACGCTGGGTACGTCGTTGCGTCCTCGGCCGGCGCTCGGTGGCACGGAGCTGCAGAACCCCGTGAAGGTGACGGGTCTCGGCCTAGTCGATACGCGGGGCGAGCCCGTTGATCTGGCCGGTGACTTTGGTGGCGAGGTTACGCTGGTGTTCTTCGGTTTCACGCGTTGCCCCGACGTCTGTCCGTTGACGATGGCGCGCCTCACGCACGCTTACGAGCAGTTGGGGGCGCCTGACGACCTGAATGTCGTGCTGGTCACGGTCGATCCTGGTTTCGACACGCCTGAGGTGCTGGCGGAGTACATGAAGCGCTACCACCCTGATTTCGTTGGGTTGACTGGCTCGAACTCCCAAGTGGCCGAGGCGGCGCGGGCGTTCTTCGTTGGCTTCGTCGAGGGCGGCAGCACCATCGCGCACACCGACGTGGTTGGCGTGGTCGACCGCGACGGTTACTTGCGCTACATCT
>JBIQMD010000277.1:0-3566 GCA_044463725.1 Truepera radiovictrix | reverse complement strand
ACTCGGATGGCAAGCGCAACATGCCGTCAGGCGAAGTGTTCACGGGCCCGGTGGAGGACTCGGCGGAGGGCACCATCCACTTCGCCATTCCGTCCAGCGTAGCTGGCACCGTCGTAGAAGGCGTTACGTTGCGCTTCGAGGCGGGCAAGGTCATCGAGGCAACGGCAAGGCAAGGCCAGAAGGTGCTCGACCAGCAGCTCAACACGGACAACGGTTCGCGTTACCTAGGTGAACTCGGCATCGGCACCAACCCACACATCACGGTGCCGACCATGCAGACGTTGTTCGACGAGAAGATCTTAGGCACCATCCACCTCGCGCTCGGTTCTGCGTATCCCGAGACGGGCGGGCGCAACGAGAGCAGCATTCATTGGGACCTCGTCTGCGACTTGCGCGAGGAAGGCACTGTCACCCTCGACGGCCAGCCGTTCTTGAGCGGCGGTAAGCTCCTGACCTGAGACCTGCATGCCTGGGGGCGGCGCCATGGCGCGCCGGCACTTGCGCATGACGGCGGCGCTAGGTATCCTTCTAACCCGTTGAGCGCGCGCCGAAGTGGCGGAATCGGTAGACGCGTACGATTCAGGGTCGTATGTCCGTGAGGATGTGTGGGTTCAAGTCCCATCTTCGGCACCAGATGGCACGGCTCAGCGGCAACAAGCCAACGAAGCGAGCCCCGGGAATGGTTCCCGGGGCTCGCTTCTTCATCGGGCGACCAGAGCGCCGCCCTCCGCTAGTGCTAGCCGCCTGCCAACTGCTCGAGGCTGCCTAGTTGGCGCAGCACGCGTACGACTTCGGACAACAACGCCAAGCGGTTGCGCCGCACGTCGGCGTCGTCCGCCAACACGAGCACGCCGTCTAGGAAGGCGTCCAGCGGCGCCTTGATGCTGACGACCTCGGCAACGAACGACTCGAGGCCCGTGAGGCGGCTCGGAGCTAGGTCGCGCAAGTCCCACCCAGGGAGCTGCTGCTTGGTGATGGCCAACAGCTCGTGAACGCCACGCTGGGCGGCAGGCAGCGCGTCAAGGAGCGGTTGCTCGACCGCTTCGCTGAAGAGCGCAGGCTTGACGCCCGCGCCTAACGTTCGCGTCGGGCGGTCGAAGGCGTGACCGTCGACGGGCCAGCCGCTGCTCTTGGAGAGGTTGGCCGCACGCTTGTAGAGGGCCATCAGGTCTGTCATCTCGGGCAGGGCGAGCAGGGCGGTGAGTAGTTCGACGCGGCGCGCGGCGCCGATCACCGTGACGGAGCCCAGGATGGCCGCTCGCACCACGTTCACTGGCGCACCGTTCTCGACGAGTAGCGAGGCGACGCGGTCCCAGATGAACTCGACGACGGCTTCTTGCGCGTCGGTAGTCACGGGCACGGGACCGTTGGCGTACGCCGCTGCCCCCGCCTCGACCAAGGTAGTAACGGGAAGCATCCAGCCGCTGGCCGCCAGCACCCGCGCGACGGCCAGGCCGTCACGGCGCAACGCGAAGGGGTCGGCCGAGCCAGAAGGACGCTTACCTAACGCGAAGAACCCTACCAACTTGTCTACGCGGTCAGCTAGTGAGAGCACGGCGCCAGCCGGCGTGGCAGGCACGGCGTCCTCGTGCGCTTTGGGACTGACTCCACCAAGCAGGGCGTCGGCCGTGGCCTCCGGCAACCCCTCGGCCAACGCGTACGCTCGCGCCATCACGCCTTCGAGCTCCGGAAACTCGAAGATCATCTCGGTAGCAAGGTCGGCGCGGAAGATCGGCAACGCCTGCTTGGCGGCGTCGGCTTCGCTCTGCGGCAACGCTAGGGCGTCCAGCAGCAGCCCGACCGTCTCACCAACGCGGGCCGTCTTGTCAGCCATGCTCCCGAGTTCCTTCTGGAACGCGATGCCGCTGAGCCCCCACGCGTGCTGCGAGAGGCTCTTGCGCAAGTCAGAGCGCCAGAAGAAGCGCGCGTCGTAAAGCCGCCCGGCGAGGACCTGCTCGTAGCCTTTGCGCACGACCTCTTCGTCCGCCACCTTGTTGTTCGACACGCCAACGAAGGCTGATGCTAAGCGGCCGCTAGGCTCCCGAGTCGGGAAGAAGCGCTGGTGCTTTACCATCACGGTTGCCAGCACCTCCTCGGGCAGCTCCAGGTAGCCGGAGGCGAACTCCCCGAGGATCCCGAAGGGGCTCTCGACCAAGTCGGTGACCTCGTCTAGCAGGGCACCGTCCTGCTCCGCCACGAGCCCTTTGGTGGCCGCGGCGGCCTCGACGGCATGCCAGGTAGCCGAGCGCCGCTCCGCGCGGTCGACGAGCACGTAGCGCTCGCGTAGCGCCCCCGCATACGCGGCCGCACTGGTGATTACCAACTCGCCTGGCAGCAAGAACCGGTGACCGCGCGTTACGTTGCCTGACTTCATGCCTGCGACCTCGACGGCTAACGGCTCGGTATCTAGCAGCGCCAGGAGCCACGCGATCGGCCTGATGAAGGGCGTTGGTTCGTCGCCCCAGCGCATCTTGCGCGGCGCAGGGAGATCGCGCACGACCCCAGCCAACAACTCTGGTAGGACGGTCGTGGCCGCCTCGCCGCCGACTTCGACGGCGGCGTAGAGGTAGCTGCCCTTGTCATCGTCGCGGCGCTCCAATGCAGACTCGCTCACGCCGTTCTTGGCCGCGAACGCGAGGGCGGCCTTGGTCAAGGAGCCGTCAGCGCCGAAGGCAACGCTGGCGGGCGGCCCACGGCGTTGTTCCGTGCGCCGCGGCGTTGCCTCAGGGAGGCCCTTTGCCCACACCGCCAGCCTCCGCGGCGTTGCGTAACCGATGACTTCGCTCGGGACGAGCTCTGCAGCCGTCAGTCGCTCAGTGACGAGCGCGACGAGGGCGTCCCCCCCGGAGCTCACGTACCAGCTTGGCAGCTCTTCAGTGCCCAACTCGAACAAGAGGTCAGCCATTGCGCTCTCCCCCAGTCGCCTCGGCGGCCTCGTACTCCAAGTACGCCTTGGCCGTCGCCTCGGCCATGCGCCTTACGCGCTGCACGTAACCTTGACGCTCAGTTTGCGAGAGCACGCCGCGGGCGTCGAGGAGGTTGAAGGCGTGCGAGCAGCGCAGGACGAACTCGTAACCAGGGTAGACGAGACGCTTGCCTAGTAGGCGGAACGCTTCGTGCTCGAACTTTTCGAACAGCAGGCGCTGCAGGTCGGGGTCTGATTCCTCGAAGTTGTAACGCGAGTGCTGGACTTCTAGGTCACGCCGCAAGTCGCCTAGCGTTACGCCTGGTGCGAACTCGACGTCGAAGGCGTGCGCCTTGCCCTGGAGGTACATGGCGAGCCGCTCGAGGCCGTAAGTAAGCTCGACCGACACGGGCTTGCAATCGATGCCAGCGACCTGTTGGAAGTAGGTGAACTGCGTTATCTCCATGCCGTCCATCCACACTTCCCAACCGAGGCCCCACGCTCCTAGCGTTGGCGACTCCCAGTTGTCCTCGACGAAGCGGATGTCATGCGCATTGGGGTCAATGCCGAGCGCGTAGAGCGAATCGAGGTAGAGGCCCTGCACGTCGGCAGGCGACGGCTTGAGGATGACCTGGTACTGGTAGAAGTACTGGAAGCGGTA
>JBIQMD010000276.1:0-3572 GCA_044463725.1 Truepera radiovictrix | reverse complement strand
AGCCCACGAACCGCAGTGATGACCTCTTCCAATTGCTGGCCATTCAGCGCCCCCGGCTGGGCGAACACGAGCACGTTCTCGCGGAACGCCATCAGCGTGGGTATCGAGCGGATCTGGAAGGCGGCAGCAAGTTCCTGCTGTGCTTCCGTGTCGACCTTGCCGAACACCACGTCCGGGTGGGCCTCCGATGCCTTCTCGAAGATGGGTCCGAACATGCGGCACGGCCCGCACCAGGCGGCCCAGAAGTCGAGGAACACGATGTCGTTGTCTGCGATGGTGGAGTTGAAGTTCTCTGTGCTGATGTCTAACGTAGCCATGCTCGGAGTATACCCCCAGGGGGTTTACGAGACTAGCGAGGGACTACACTGCCAACGCGGTCAAGGTCGCCGGGTCCGGCATGCCGCCATAGTACTTCTCCAGCACCTTCGTGAAGACGCTGCCTTGCGCCGCGACCTGCGAGAACAGCGTCATGCTCGAGCGTAGCTTCACGTCGTCTGGCGAGCCGAGGATCTGTGTTGCGGTGCGCCCCTTGACGGCGAGGAGCAACTCGGCGCACTCCGTCAGACGGGCGCCGAGCGCCGGGTGTTCAAGGTATGCGAGCGCCTCGGCCCTTGAACCGATGGCGTAGAACTCTGCGTTGCGACTGAACCCCAGGCCAGCAACTTGAGGGAAGACGAACCACATCCAGTGCGACTCCTTGTGACCTGCGGCCAACTCGGCTACGACGTCGTCGTAGACCTCGTCCTGGGCGGTAACGAAACGCTGCAGATCGAAGGGGTCGGTCATCTGGGTCGTCTTACGTTTTACGTTGCGACTGGCTAGCCGGGAGTCTCCTGACGCCTTACCATCTCGTTGATCCAGAGCGGCGCGAACGGCGAGGTGCAGCCCTTCGGAACTGGGTAGTCGCGGTAGATGCCTAATGCCTCGCCGATGGCCATGGCGCGCTCGCGCAACTGCGGCACGTTGATACCGATGGCTGCGAGACAGTTGTTCATGGTCCACTGCGTCTCGGGGGCGGCTCCTGGCATCTCCGCCTCCAAGCGGTCCAGAAGCGCGGCAAGGTCGAGCCCTTCGGGGCTTCTGGCAACGCGCCCGGCGGTTAGGCTCCAACCGGCGCGCGCAACCCAAGAGTTGGCGTCCGCCATCCAGCTCTCACGCAGCGACTCTCTCGCGGGGTGGTTCTTCACGATGTAGGAGTTCAGCCAGTCGGCTAGCTGTGCGAAGTCAGCGTCCCGCACCATGGCGTCTAGGTCACCCTGCGCGATGTCACGCGGTTTCAGCAGCAGGATAGCGAGAAGGCGAGCGTCGAGGTTCCCCGTCGCCCACAGCGCCAGGCCGAGGTCGTGCTGGTTCTTGCGTTTGGCGGCTAGCTTCCGGATGTCACCGAGGAGGACGCCGTACAGGTTTGCGCCAGCACCGGCCTTACGGTAGCGCTCCCGTACCGACTCATTGCCAAGCGCTTGTAGCTCGGAGAGGGCGGTTCCGAGGTCCGTTTGCATTGACTTCATCGCTGCCAGGTTAACGCAACGCGGAACGAGGGCTTGAAGCACGCGCTTCTAACAAACATGGCGTATGATCTCATGACAATCTGACAAAAGGGGAGGAGCGCGGAACATGGTTGGAACCACCACGGCAACGAGCAGCACCAGGAGGCCGACGAGCGTCTTCGCGGAACGTCCGTTCGCGTACTCCGAGGCCGTACGCGAACGCCTTGGCGCGACCGGTGAGGAGATGGCCAGCTACATCGGGGTGAGCTTCCGCACCTACCAGCGGCGGGCGCAACAGGGCAATTTGGCGGACGCGGAGTCCGCGAAGGTCGAGATGTTAAGCGCATTGCTCGACCTCGGCGCGCAGGTATTTCGCAGCGATGGGCGCACGCGTGAATGGCTCACCTCGCCGATCCTCTCGCTAGGAGGCGAGCGGCCCATCGACCTCCTCGAGACCGTCAAGGGGTACGAGCGAGTGAAGAGCAAACTCATGCAGATCGAGTACGGAACTTACTGAGTTGCGCGCCTGGCGCATCTACTCGCACACGGCCCCTCACGCGTTGGCGCCGGGATTCGATCCGCTTGATGGCGCTGGCGGCCGCGTCAGCGCCAACCGCTGGAACGAACCAGGTCAGCCAGTCATCTACGCGGCGGCGAACGCCAGCCTCGCCGCGCTCGAGACCCTCGCGCACCTGGTGCACCCTACGGACTTCGGAGAGCGCACCATCCTCGAGGTCGAGCTGCCAGATGACGTTGAGTCCGTATCGGTCGAGCAACTACTGCGCCTGCGCGCGGACGCCCCCGCAGACGACCCAGAACTCCTCACCCGCCAGTTCGGTACCCAGTGGCTTCGGGAGAAGCGGTCTCTTGCACTGCTGGCGCCTAGCTTCGTCATGCCGTACGACCGCAACGTGCTCATCAACCCACTACACGAGAACGCCGGACGCATCGAGCTCGTTCGGCAGGAACTCGTGCGCCTCGATGCCAGGCTAGCGGCCGGTTGGCCCTCGGCTACTTGAGCCTGTCGCGCGGGTCAAGTACGTCGCGGAGGCCGTCTCCGAGAAGGTTGATGCCCATCACCGTCACGAAGATCGCTAGTCCAGGGTAGAGCGACAACCACGGAGCGGACTGCATGTAACCAGTCCCGATGCGCAGTGTTGAGCCCCACGACGGCGTTGGCGGTTGCACCCCGAGGCCGAGGAACGACAGTGCCGTCTCAGCCAAGATTGCGGCGGCCACAGCTATGGACGTTTGCACCAACAACGGCCCGATCATGTTCGGGAAGACGTGGCGGAACATGACCTTGGTCGAGGAGTTGCCGATGGCCCTCGCCGCCTCGACGAACTCCTGCTCCCTAAGCCCCAACGCCTGAGCCCTGGCCAGTCTGATGAACGCCGGCGTACTACCGATGCCGATAGCCAACATGGCGGTAGTGAGGTTGCCCCCGAGCGCAGCGGCCAACGCCAACGCCAGGACGATCGTCGGGAACGCGATCAGCGCGTCTGCTAGTCGCATGATCACGTGCTGGTCGACCCAGCCACGCGTGTACCCGGAGTACAGGCCCACTGGCACGCCGATGCCAACCGCGATCAACACGGCGATGAACCCAGCTTGGAGCGAGGCGCGTGCACCATAGATCAGGCGTGAGAGGAGGTCGCGGCCGACCTCGTCCGTGCCGAGCAAGTGGGCGCTACTTGGCGGGTGCAGGATGGCGCTGAACTCGGCTTTCGTTGGGCTGTACGGGGCCAGTTGGTTGGCGAAGACCGCAACGAGGATCACCGATAGGACGATCACCAGGCCGGCCACCGCTAGGGGCCGCCGCATGAACTGCCGCACCGCTCTTCTCCAGGTCATGCGTATCTGATCCGAGGGTCGAGGAGACTGTATGAGATGTCGGTAAGCAGGTTGACTACGATGACCACCAGGGAGAACAGCACCATGAGGCTCTGCATCATCACGAAGTCGGAGCGCAGGAAGGCGCTGTAGATGAGCCTCCCGAAGCCTGGGACGGCGAAGAGCGTGTCGATGACCACGACTCCGCCCATGAGTCCAGAGAACTCGAGGCCGATAAGCGTGAAGAGTGGG